>JAISHV010000074.1 GCA_031262495.1 Ruminococcus sp. | reverse complement strand
GGGGGGTGTCGGGGGTGAGAGGGAGAGGGGGCGGCGTCTCGCCTGCCACGATATATAGCCGCCCCCTCTCCCTCTTGCCCCTGACAAGTTCATGCAAACGTGACATTCACGACATTCATATTGACATTCAAACGCGACATTCACAGACATCGCTGATGGACATTCATTCTAACATTCAAACGGACATTCACATATTAATAAAAACCAATAAACATAAACCCCATGGAGATTTAAATTACAAATGCAAATTTTTGAAGAACTGCAAAGACGCGGACTTGTTGCACAAGTCACCGACGAAGAAGAAATACGTACACTCATAAATGCCGGCAAAGCCGTCTTCTACATTGGATTTGACCCTACGGCGGATTCGCTTCATGTCGGGCATTTTATGGCACTCTGCCTTATGAAAAGATTACAGCTTGCCGGCAATACCCCTATCATTTTAATAGGCGGCGCGACCGGTGCTATCGGCGACCCGTCGGGGAAAACCGATATGCGCAAGATGATGACTCCCGAAACAATAGCGCATAACTGCGATTGTTTTGTTAAACAAATCGGGAAATTTATTGACCTCTCAAAAGCTAAAGTTGTAAATAACAAAGATTGGCTTTTGGATATAAGCTATGTCGATATGCTCAAAGAAGTCGGACCTTACTTTTCCGTTAACCGTATGCTTGCGGCTGAATGTTATAAACAGCGTATGGAACGCGGTTTGACTTTCTTTGAATTTAACTATATGATTATGCAGTCTTATGATTTCCTTAAACTGTTTGAGGATTACGGCTGTAATATGCAATTCGGCGGCGACGACCAGTGGAGCAATATGCTCGGCGGTACTGAACTCATTCGCCGTAAACTCGGCAAAGATGCTTACGCACTCACAATAAAACTCTTGCTCAACTCCGAAGGCAAAAAAATGGGCAAAACCGAAAAAGGTGCTGTGTGGCTTGACGAAACTAAAACTACACCCTATGAGTTTTATCAGTATTGGCGTAACATAGACGATTCCGACGTAATAAAATGTATGAAGATGCTTACATTTATCCCTGTCGCTGACATTGAAGACATTGAAAAATCGGTTTCCGGCGAGGGGCTTAATGCCCAGAAAGCACGGCTTGCTTTTGAACTCACGTCAATGATTCACGGAGAGGCGGCGGCAAAATCTGCCGAAGAAGCGGCTTTGGCACTGTTTTCAGGCGGCGGCGATTCAGAAAATATGCCCGCTGCGGTTATAAATTCTTATGACCTTACGGACGGTACAATCGGCATTATGGATTTGCTTGTGAAAACCGCACTTGCGCCGTCAAAATCAGAAGCGAAACGCCTTGTTTTGGGCGGCGGTATCGCCGTTAACAACGTAAAAATCACATCTCCTGATGAGAAAATTTCAATCGGTGACGGTATTATACTCAAAAAGGGCAAAAAAGTATTTATACGCATTACAGTTAATTAATTTTTCGGATATTTGAATTTCAGGTATTCAGTTAGAAGCTAAGGAACTATGGCATTACTTGAAGCTGAAAAACAAAATACAACAGCAGCCGGGGCAGAAGAAATTTCGTTGTTTGAGGAAAAGCAGACGGAAGAAAATGCCGTCTGTTCACTTGCGCCCGAACAAGAAATTGACATATTTGACTACTTAGAACAGTGCGGCGTAAAACTCCGAGGCAAGCATACAATCATTGTTCAAACATTAAAAAAACATTCAGTATAACACACAGAGGCGAGTACTTATACTCTGTATTCTGTATTCTGTACTCTGTACTCTGTATTCTGTATTCTGTTAAGGGAGGATTGCGGGGTGTTCCCGCAAAAACAAATGGCTGATTATAAAGTTTTTACCGATGTTCCGGCGGATTTACCGGAGGATATTGTTAAAAAACACGATTTAGGGATTTTGCATTTCACATTTTCAATTGACGGCAAAGACTATGTCGGGAATGATGAAATGTCGGTTGCCGAGTTTTATGCGCGTTTGCGCAAAGGCTCAATGGCTAAAACCTCACAAGTTACCGAAAACCTGATAAGAGCAGGGTTTGAACCTGCTTTAAAAGCGGGTTTCGATATTTTTATGTTAGCATTTTCAAGCGGCTTGTCGGCAAGCTGCGCTAATATGTATCGCATTGCCGAAGACCTCGAAAATGAATACCCCGGGCGTAAAATCATTATCATTGACACTCTTTGCGCGTCTTTGGGACAAGGTTTGTTCGTTTTAAAAGCCCTTGAGCAAAAAGAAAAAGGCTTGTCAATGACGGGTCTGCGCGACTGGGTTGAAGCTAATAAACTCCACGTGGTTCATCTTGTTGTTGCCGATGACCTGTTTCACCTCAAACGCGGCGGACGTATCTCGGCGGCGGCGGCGATTGCCGGTTCTGCTTTAAACGTTAAGCCGATTATTCATCTTGACGACACCGGGCATCTCACTGCAATAAAAAAAGCACGCGGAAAAAAGCCTGCTTTAGATAAATTAGTCGATATGATGGCTGAACAAATCGGAGACTGGGAGAATTCTTTCTTCGCTATCTCTCACGCCGACGATTTAGAGTCCGCTAAATACCTCGAAACCGCCGTGAAAAAACGCTTCGGTATAAAACACTGTATCATAAACTATATCGGTACTGTAATCGGTGCTCATACGGGTCCGGGGACTATAGCACTCTTCTTTATGGGGGACTATAGATAGAAGTTAGATGTTAGAGGTTAGAAGTTAGAATAAGACCCCCGCGCTGTCTTGGTTTGATGGCGCGGGGGTTTTTGATTTGTGGTTTATTGAATTTACTTTCGTATTCACTTCTACGCGGTGAGCATCTAAACGTTCTGAAATACTTCCATCAGCGATACGCAGCGTTGCTGCACAGCCCTGCCGGGGCACCGGCTTAGAATTTCAGCCCGCTCTTAAAATACCGTTCAAATTCTGCTATATCTTGGGCTTTTTCGAGGGCGTGGGCTTCTGTGATGATGCCTTCTCTGCACATACGCGCAAGTTCTTGGTCTAAGCATACCATGCCTTCTTTTTTACCTGTTTGGATTGCCGATTGAATTAAATGTACCTTATTGTCACGCACCATTGCCTTAATAGCATCTGTCGCATTCAGAATTTCGAGTGCGGCAATTCGCCCCTTGCCGTCGGCGGTGGGGATAAGGGTTTGAGCGATAATGCCTACTAAAACTGTCGCAAGCTGAGTACGGATTTGCCCTTGTTGATGTGACGGGAAAACGTCAATGATACGGTTTATGGTGTCAGACGCACAGGTTGTATGGAGGGTTGACATTACAAGGTGTCCTGTTTCAGCGGCGGTAATAGCGGCGTTGATTGTTTCAAAGTCACGCATCTCTCCTACGAGAATAACGTCAGGGTCTTCACGGAGTGCGGCGCGCAATGACATTGCAAAGCTCTCTACGTCGTCGCCTACCTCACGCTGATTAACCATGCATCGCTTATGCTCATGTAAATACTCGATAGGGTCTTCAATTGTGATAATATGCGCTGAACGCGTGATATTTATATAATTTATCATCGCGGCAAGCGTTGTCGATTTACCGGAACCTGTAGGTCCTGTAACTAAAATCAGTCCGCGAGGTTTTGTAGAAAATTCCGCCAAAATCGGCGGCATATTCAAATCCTCGAGATTCGGTATATCATTACGCAATAAACGAATAGCGATCGCCGTATCGCCGCGCTGGTGATAGACGTTTACACGGTGCCGATAGCCGCGCTTTGTTACATACGAAAAGTCTGTATCAATCTTATTCTTGATATTTTCAATATTTCGCCCGGAAGTCATCTGTTCGACAACCTTCATTATGGCAGGCTCGTTCATATCAGGATAACTCGAAAGTTTGCGTAATGAACCGTTGAGCCTCACAATAGGCGCGATTTTTGTGGTGAAATGCACGTCCGAACAGCCGAGAACACGCGCTTCATCAAGAATTTTATCAATGCTCAGAACAAACCTGTCAGGCGTTTTAGCAGCATCGGCAACGGGTTTAGCGTTTATTTCCATAATTTTTACCTTAAAATAATACAGATATCAGAAATCAGAGGTCAGAAATCAGAATACAGAATTCGCATAGTCACTTCTACGCGGTGAGAATTTTTCGATTCAGTAAGACTTCCATCGCGAATCAACTGCGCGGTTGCCGCGCCGCGGTGAGCATCTTTACGTTCAATAATACTTCCATCGCGAATCAGTCCTGCCGGGTCACCGGCTTAGACGGCGTAGGATACACGTACTAATTCTTCCATGGATGTGCTGCCTTGTTGAACGAGTTCTGAAACGTTGTCGCGGAGGAGTTTACAACCTTGTGAACGGGCGAGTTTGCTGATTTCGTCTGTACGCGCACCGGATGCAATCAGTGAAGTCATTTCCGATGTGCAAAGCAGGATTTCGTGAATGGCGGTACGTCCGACATAACCGGTATTGTTACACTTGGGGCAGCCGACTGCGTCGTAAACAGTTATGGAGCGGTCAATGCTCATGAGTTCATTTTCTTCGGGGGTTGAAAGGCGCGGGGATTTACATTCGGGGCAAATCTTTTTAACAAGACGCTGTGCAACAATCCCTATCAGCGATGTAGCTACCATATACGGCTGAACGCCCATATCCACAAGACGTGTTACAGTCGAGGCGGCATCATTTGTATGCAAAGTTGAAAGCACCATATGCCCTGTGATAGCGGCTCTGATGGCGATTTCGGCGGTCTCTTGGTCACGCATTTCGCCGACCATTACGATATCGGGGTCTTGACGTAAGATTGAACGAAGCGCCGCACTGAACGTCATTCCGGCTTTTTCATTAACCTGACACTGATTTATGCCGTCGATAGATTTCTCGACAGGGTCTT
>JAISHV010000049.1 GCA_031262495.1 Ruminococcus sp. | reverse complement strand
GTCGCACCTTTAGGTGCAAGGCTCATCAGAGGGCTTTTATTTCGTCGAGGCGACGAGACTTGAACTCACGGCCTCTGCGTCCCGAACGCAGCGCTCTACCAAACTGAGCTACGCCTCGATCCAGAGGACAGAGGCGAGAATACAGAGTACAGAATTGGTCTGCTCTGATTTTCGCTTTGTTTCCTCAAATCAAAATTTGCTCGGGGAATTTATGGATGTGAAAACTTAAAGATATACTATTATCTATGTTAAGGCTATTCAGCCGCTCTGTCTTCTGTCCTCTGATTTCTGACTTCTGTTTTGATGTATTCGTCAAATCTCGTCAAATCTGTTGTCGGGCGTTCTAAGAGTTTTATTATGTCGTCCGGGAGGATTATTATTGTGATGTTGCCTTCAAAATCGTTGTAGCCGTCTTCGTCTTTGTCTTGCATGAATGATAGGGATTCGGGCAATATGACTGTGCAGGTTTCCGGGATTATATTTATTGTTTCGGCTTCGCTCGTTGTTGATTCGCTGTCACCTGCTATCTCCGCACCATCCGCACCATCTGCCGCTTCTGTACCCTCTGATTCTGTACCGCTTGCCGGGGGGTAGGTTTCGTTGTAGAGCCAGCCGGGCATGATTTTGCCGGTGGTTTTCATGGTGTTGGTGCCGTAATTGTCTAAAAAACTGCCTATAAATGAATCTTTACCTACTGCGGTGTAATCATCCGATACGTAGTAGATAAAATCCCCTAAAATGGTTTTGTCTAAATTCACGGTCAGATCATCTAACGTCTTTAAGAAAGGTGCTGTTAAATCGCTTTGCACAGTGTTCCCGCAGAGTACTTTCGCCGCTGTTTCGTAGAGCTTTTTTAAATCCGCTAATGTGAGTACCGGGTCTGTAATCAGCACATTTGCGCCGCTTTGCGAAATAAGTGTAATATCTTTTTTAGCTATCGGACTTTGAGAAATAACTAAATCAGCATCCATCGACGCGATTTTTTCGGCATCGGGATTTACAGCACTGCCGACAGTCGGCAGTGACGTCAGGCTCTCGGGATTGTCACAATACTCTCCGACGGCAATTAAACGGTCTTCACCGCCTAACTCACAAATAATTTGCGCCAATGCCGGGGATAATACTATTATCTTTTTAGGTTCAGTCTCGATGGTGATATTTAAAATTTCAGCCGGGAAAGGCGTAATTTCTGTTTCGGCGGTTAAAACACTTGTCACTGTAATTTCGGGCGGTTCGGGTTTGCCGATAGGTTCACAGGCTGAAAATGTAAGCATTGTAATTATTGAAAGTATTATACAAATAAACACCGAAATTCGATTTTTAAATGGCATAATTACTTACCTGTTTGCGTTATAAAGAAATTACCGATTTATTATAACATAAAAATTGAATTAAATCAAGAATAATTTGTAAACTTTTTTAGTAGAAAATTATTTTTATATACTTGAAATCTTCATATTTTAAGAGTAAAATAGTAATGATATTCAAAAATATCATAAAATCTATTTGCAATAATGGCAAATTTGTAATATTATGCGGAGTTATAATTATGTATTCATATATCAGTACCGAAGACTTTGAAAACAGTATAGCAACCAATCTGCTGCGCGATTCGGCTGTAACACCCGAAAACGCCACCTCTAAACAGCTCTATAATGCCTTTTCGGAAACTGTAGTTGATATTTTGAGGGACAAACGGCGTAAATTCCGTTCAAAAGTCCATTCTGAGGGTCGCAAAGAGGTTTATTACCTCTCAATGGAATTTTTAATGGGGCGTTCGCTCAAGACTTCTCTCTTTAATTTGGGGCTTAACGACAGTGCAGAAGAAATCTGCAAAAAATGGGATATTGCGCTTGAAAAAATATACGACAACGAACCCGACGCGGGGCTCGGCAACGGGGGTCTCGGCAGACTTGCCGCCTGTTATCTTGACGGACTTGCTACGGATGGTTATGCGGCTATGGGGTATTCTATTCTCTATGAATACGGGTTGTTCCGCCAAAAATTACAAGACGGATGGCAGGACGAACTCCCCGATAATTGGCTTCCGGGCGGCGAATCGTGGCTTGTTAAAAAGCCCGACAAAGCTATTGAAATTCACTTTGACGGTGAAATTGAAGAGGGCTGGGACGACGGTTATCACACGGTGAAACATAAAAATTACAGTGTCGTAAAAGCCGTACCCTCTGATATGTATGTTTCGGGGTTTGATTCCGAAGCGGTTTCTGTTTTGCGTTTGTGGACAGCCGAAGCTCCCGCTTTTGATATGGCTTCATTCAACAGCGGCGACTATGCTGCCGCTTTGTCACAAAACACCGTAGCACAGGCTATCTCAAAGGTTCTTTACCCGAATGATAACCACGCCGAGGGGATCTCTTTGCGTCTTCGTCAGCAATATTTCCTTTGCGCCGCTTCAATCGGCGATATAGTTAACCGCCATATGAATGTCTACGGGACTTTGGATAATTTTGACGAAAAAGTTGCCATTCATATAAATGACACTCACCCCACTTTGTCAGTCCCCGAACTGATGAGAACTTTGCTTGACGACTGCGGTTACAGCTGGGCGAAATCGTGGCACATTGTCACCAATACATTCGCTTATACGAATCACACCGTTTTGGCTGAAGCTCTCGAAAAATGGGACTGCAACCTCATGAGCTCTGTTTTGCCGCGAATTTTCTCAATCATTGTTGAAATAAATAACCGCTATTGCGCCGATTTGATGGAACGCTATAACGATTCCGGCAAAGTCACAAGAATGTCTATCATTCAAGACCAAAAAGTCCATATGGCGCGCCTTTGCGTATGCGCTTCAAACAGTGTCAACGGCGTTTCAAAACTCCACTCGGAAATCATTAAATACGATGTCTTCAAAAATGAATTCAATGATACACCGTATAAATTCAAAAATGTCACAAACGGCATAGCTTATCGCCGCTGGCTTTTACAGAGCAACCCCGGGCTGACATTCCTGCTCGAAAAATCTATCGGCAATTCATTCAAAAAAAATGCCGCCGACCTCATTAATTTCATTAAATATGAAGATGATGCAGGGGTTTTACAGGAACTCGCTAACGTCAAAGCCTTTAATAAAGAACGTTTCGCGAAATTTGTCAAAAACAAATTCGGAACACAGCTCAACACGGATGCTATCTTTGACGTTCAGGTAAAACGTCTCCACGAGTATAAACGCCAACACCTCAACGTCATGAATATTTTGTCAGAATACCAATTTTTACTTGATAATCCCGACGCCGATTTTGTGCCGAAATGTTATATCTTCGCCGCGAAAGCCGCTCCCGGGTATTATTTAGCGAAACAAATTATAAAACTTATTTGGTCGCTGGGCGAAGAAATTAAGCGCAATGAGCGGATAAATAAGAAATTGCAGGTATTCTTCCTTGAGGACTATTGTGTAACCTTATCTGAACTCCTTATGCCGGCATCGGAAGTGAGCGAACAGATTTCGCTCGCCGGAAAAGAGGCATCGGGTACGGGCAATATGAAACTTATGCTCAACGGTGCAGTTACACTCGGTACTTTAGACGGCGCGAATGTCGAAATAAAAGACCAAGTGGGCGTAGACAACATCTTTATATTCGGTATGACAACAGAACAGGTTTTAAGCAAACAAGCAACAGGTTACCGCCCCGAAGACTACTACAACAACAACGATGTAATAAAAGCGGCGATAAACCGTATGTATTCAGGCATTAACGGCTGTAAATTCGACGAAGTGGCAAAATCGCTACAATTCAAAGACCCCTATATGTGTTTGGCGGATTTTGATGCCTATCAGTCAGCACAGCAATATGTCTCCGAATGTTATCGCTTACCCAAAAAGTGGAACAAAATGTCCCTCCACAACATAGCAGGCTCAGGCATATTCTCCGCCGACAGAGCAGTTGAAGACTATGCGAGAGACATCTGGAAACTAAAATAGAAGTTAGAGGTTAGAAGTGAGAAGTTAGAATTTGAATTTTTTGCAATAAGCTAAAACTTTACACTTAGGAACTCATTGGATATTTTTTCTTGTATGTTGCTTGAAGTGAATATACAAAACGGGTGAGTAAGACTAAATTAAGCAGCTTGGTAACTCCACA
>JAISHV010000054.1 GCA_031262495.1 Ruminococcus sp. | reverse complement strand
CAGGGAGAGAGGGGGCGGCTATTTATCGTGGCAGGCGTGACGCCGCCCCCTCTCTCCCTATCCCCCGACACCCCCAACCCTCTCACCCCCTGTGGGGGCGAATACGTGTACTGTCCGGTCTTACTCTTACTTTTAATATATTCACTTACGGCTGCTTCATAGCTCGACCGCGATTGGGAATTTAGATTTCAGTTAACAAACGCGGCGTTCATAATCTGTCCTCTGTCTTCTCGCTTCTGTCTTCTGTTCTGTCCTCTCGCCTCTGTCCTCTGTGTAGGGGCACCGCCTAAAAGTAGCACACTATAAAATCGTTATTTTGGAGGGTATTTATATATTTTCCGCCGAGGAGTTGGGGGAAAAGTTCCCCGCCGCTGTAACAGAATGCGAAATTCAAATCGGGGTTTGTTTCTCTGATGGAATTGATTTCATTGAACTGATTGTTACCGAGTGCCCACAGACGTGATGCACATGACATAATTAACGCGCTTTTGCCCTTGAGTTTCGGAGTAAGCTTTTTCATAATATCGCGGCACGAACTCTCGACGATTTCGTTTGTGACGAGTACAAAATCGACTTTTGAACCGGTCTTAATATTGCCGTGCATACGCAGGATACTTTTTTCGATATCAAAATCAATGAAGTTACGCATATTGACAGTGCCGTCAGGTGCTGAAAGTATAAGCGGCTGGGCTATGAGGTTTTCAAATGTTTCGTCGCGTGCTATACCGACTTCTTTGATAAAATCCCATGCCGGTTTGCCGTCTATCTCATAGATTTCGTTGCCATGTGATTTTGTTATATGTGACTCGGTGGAGAGCATTAGGTTGTGGCTTATTGAGACCATCTCAAATTCAGGTTCAAAATCGCCGCAAATAAAGACAATTACAGCGGTTGACTCGGTATATTCACTGCCGTTGATTACATATGACTCAGAAAAATCAGCGTTATCCGAAATCGCCTGTGTGCCGAAAAGCGGTACTTGCGGCAAGGCAGCCGTGAACTCATCAAGCATAATCTCAACGGTTGTAGTTTTAAAAAACGGAGAAAAGAGCAAACCCATTTTTGCCGTTTTGAAGCCTTTTTCTTTTGAGGCGTCGCAAAAGCGGCGGACTAATGCTTTTGATTCGTCAACAATAGTTGAGGCGCAAAGATTATTCGGGGTATTTTCAATGAGAAAATCACAGTCATCAGACGTCAAAATACTGAAAACCATACCGATTTTGGATTGAAACTTACTGTCCGCTTCAAATGAAACAGTCGTACCCACAACCGGGAAAGGCATTGTCTCCGAGATGGCTTTTACAATACCGCCATATGCAAAATCATAGTGACAATATATTATGCCGACACAGTTTGACAATAATCCGCCTTTTTCGTCAATTTGTGTTTTGATTTCTTCTAAAGCTCTGTCCGGTAAATCTGCTTCTTCTGTAAAAGTCGTTATAAGTTTTACCATTTCGAGTTGCTCCTCGGTTATTCGGAATATCTCCTAAAAAGCTTAATAACAAATATTAATAAACTATTTATAAATATTAAACTATTTTTAAACGCTTTCGGTGTATGTAACTACTATTAAATTATATCATTTAACAGCACTATTGTCAACACGAATTCACGCAAAAATTGAAGTTTTTTTACAAAATTAAACGCGCTTATGTTGTGCATATCCGTGATTAGGTGTATAATGAGTTTTCGTAATTTCTGCTTAACATCTTCAAAGCCTTATGTATATTCGATTTCAGTGAAATTATGAAGAATTTAAAAAAATAAATTTGAACGCTTTTTCAGAGTACTAAATTTACATAAAAATAAAACGCACATTTCGTTTGTGCGTTTTAATTTTTTAAAACTCAAATTATTTCCTGCAATATAAGAAAAGCAACGGTTGATAAAGCTTTAGATTCGGTGAAATGTTCATCTTTCTTGAAATTCTTATTCGCGAGCATTTCTTTGATATTCTCGATTTCGGTGATGCCGTTTACGGCTTCTTCCATATCGGGGACAACAAAATATGCCTTTTGAATAATATTTCTGATACGGCGTCTGATACCTTCGGGAACGCTTTGCGCCCTTTCATCGTGCTCAAAGCGAGCGGTTTCAAGACTTTTAACAGGCGGCAATTCATTTAAACGGCGTGAAATATCCTCGGCGGCAAGCCGCCCGAAAACAAGTGCCTCAAGCAGCGAGTTTGAAGCCAGCCTATTATTCCCGTGAACGCCTGTATGGGCACATTCCCCGCAGGCATACAGTCCGTCAATGGACGTTTGCCCTGTGATATCCACATTAATACCGCCCATCAGATAATGGTGACAGGGAAAAACAGGGATTTTATCCGTTGACATATCAATCCCCTTTGTGAGGAGGAAATCATATATCCCGGGGAAGTGTTCTGTTAAAAAAATTTTGGGCTTGTGCGTAATATCAAGATAGAATTCATTTGAACCGAGCTTGCGCGACTCTTTTATAATTGAATGTGATACAACATCACGCGGAGCAAGCTCCATACGCTCAGGGTCATAGTCCGCCATAAAACGGCGGTTGTCTTTATTTACAAGGAAAGCGCCCTCGCCTCTGACGGATTCCGAAATTAGGAAACACTGTCTTGAGCCCGCTTCCGAAAAAGCGGTAGGATGAAACTGTATGAGCGACAGATTTTTTATAGCCGCACCAAGCTCATAGGCGCACATAATGCCGTCGCCTGTAGCTATTGCGGAATTGGTGGTTTTTTCATAAACGCGCCCGATACCGCCTGTAGCAATGATAAGAAAAGATGAATTCAGCGTAAGATGAATACTCCCCGTCAGAACGTCAACCGAAAACCCCGTCCCGGTTTTCTTTAAATCGGTCATCATAGCATTCGGCAAAACCGTAATATTCGGTCTTGACAGTACACGTTCGCGGAGTTTTTTCGTCATTTCATTGCCGCTGGAGTCTTTATAGTGGAAAATTCTGCGGCGGCTGTGACCGCCCTCAAGGGTTCGGTGAAATGCACCTTCGCTGTCTTTGTCAAAATGCACACCGAAATAGAGTATGCGTTCAATATCAGTCGGTGCTTCCGTAACAAGTTTGCGCAGTGTCATTGGGTCGTTTTTAAACCCTCCGGCGCGCATGGAATCATTGAAGTGCAAGTCAAAATTATCATCATCGGGTGATTCATAAACAGCAGCAATACCGCCTTGTGCCAAAACGGAGTTACAGACTTCAAGGTCGCTTTTGGAAATAATAAGTACGCTGCGGTTTTCATCGGTGTTTAAAGCGGCATAAAGCCCTGCTACACCTGCTCCCACGATAATGACATCATAGTCAGTTTTCATAATTTATCAGTTCATTCAGCATTTTCGGCAGTTCGGCATCCATATTCTCATCTGAAAATTGACACGTACCCACGGCTTTATGACCGCCGCCGCCGTATTTGAGCATAAGCGCACCTACATTAACATTAGAGGTACGGTTAAGGATTGAATACCCGACAGCCGCAGAACAACCCGCGCCGCCTTTGCCGCTGACAATCCATGCGGAAATGTTCAGTTCGGGGAAAAGACTGTACATCCTAAAGCGGTTGCCTGAATAAATCGGGTCTACACCTCTTAAATCGGATATAATAACATCCTTTTCAACACGTGTGTGCGCAAAAACCATTTCTTTAAATTTGTCTGCCTGTTCGTGGTATGTATCAATGCGTTCTATGACATCCGGCATTGCTAAAATCTCATCTGTTGTCATTGTACGGACACAGTCAATGAGCTTTTCCATAAGCTGGTAGTTTGAAATAGTGAATTTACGCCATCTGCCGAGTCCCGTGCGGGGATCCATTAAAAAGCCGATGAGAATCCAGCCTTGGGGATTCAGGACTTCCTCACGGGTGAGATTGCCCGAATCGACTTTATCAACGGCAACCATAATATCATCGTAGTATGAGCCGAAACGTTCTCTGCCGCCGTAATATTCATAGACAATACGCGCACAAGACGGCGCAATACGGCTTTCGCCTTTATACTGTCCCTTTAGCTGATTGCGTTCAAATTCGCTTGAGTGGTGATCAAACCAAATCCCGCAGCCTTTTACATAAGGCACATTCGCAAGGCAGTCATTTTCATTTACTTCAACAAGACCGTCCTGCAGATCCTTAGGATGTGCAAATTTCCAGTTATCAATAACACCGGCGTCTTTTAGTAATGCTCCGCAAGCCAGTCCGTCAAAGTCCGATCGAGTAATTAAGCGCATATATATATCCTCTTTCAAAGATAAATTTTTGAAAATAAATTAATATCCGTATACATTATACACTAAAACGTCAGAAATTTCAAGTCTTTTTGGGAATTTTTATTTTTTTCGGGCGGAAAGTTAAATTTTCTGTGATAAACACAAAATTTACACCAATAAGAAAATTTTCTATTTCTTTAATTTAGTACTCTCGGCATCAATGATTTTCATCAGTTCATCAATGGTTTTGCCGGTATTTTTACGCCCGGCGGGAGCAATCTTTTCTTTGGGAATAACGGCATTTTTAGGGATTGCCGTCTGCGGAACTACAGGACCGTCTTCGGGTACGTTTGCGGGTTTGCTGCTTGTGTCAGCGGTTCTGACGTTAAAATAGGTTTTAGGCGAGTCAATTTCTCTTTTGAGCGGCGCAGAAGCTTGAGTTTGCAAGGCGGCGATACTGCCGGGGATGACAGCGGAGTATTTTTTCGGAATTTCGTAAATTTCGGACTCGGCTTCGCTCACGGGCATTGTGGGCACAAGGTCTTCAATCCTTGTGACATTTTGAGGCGGCGTGTTATTTAAAGGATTCACCGGCGAGGGCTGAACGCGTGTTACGGCGGGTTCCGGGGTATACTTGCGATAGGTATTGACGGCGGCGCGGCGCACTTCTGAAATTTCGGGTTTTTTGATTTCGACAACATCGGCTTTGCCGCTTTTATCGACGGTAATTTTCTTTTCGGCGGGGACTTTCGGCGGTATAAACTCGGAGATATTCGGTTTAAAGACAGCGGCGGACGGATTTTCTTCATCACGCTGTTTTAAGAGGTCGTCTATGTCGGAGGTATCAATTTTTTTGGTCTCAGAACCGGAACTATCGTCGTCGCTTTGACCGGCAAAACGCGCAATCTGGTAAATTATGATAATTGTAAGCGGAATAATCACGGCGATAAGTATACCGGGAACGGATGTGGCAAAACGTAAAACAGAGCCTAAAGGTGCTGAGCGAATTTCGGCTTTTGCTATAATTGAGTCGCCCGAAATGGCTACGGGAGCTTCACTGACGGCTGCGTCATATTTAACGAGGAATGAATTCCCGGCGATACCTTGAGTGACTTCGGTAATGCGGATTATAGTTATGCGGTCGCTGATTTTGGCGATAACCACGTCATCGGCTTTGAGGTCGGAGTGGTTTATTTCTCTGCCGATAACGACTTCACCGGGCATTATTTCGGGTGCCATACCTGTTTCATTGGTTAAAAGGAAATAATACCCGAAGATAGTGCTTGCAGTTCCGTCTTTTTTAAAGAAGAAATTAAACACACAAACACCGCCTATTAAAATAATAAGCAGCAAAATGATAATTATGCGCAGGAAAGTCCCGCTCTTTTTATTTTTTTGATTCATTTTTCACACAAAAATGCTATAGAGGCAATTTGAAATATTTATACATTTTATATTGTACCACAAAGCGACATAAATTGCAAGCAAAATCAATGAATATTTAGTTACAAAACAAAAACAGAACGCCCTGTTTTCATAAAAAACAAGGCGTTCATAATCTGATTTCTGTCTTCTGATATCTGACCTCTGTATTCTGACCTCTGTGTTTACTCCATGGATGCCATAGTATATTTTTTACCGTCTGTAGTGTAGAAGGTATAATAATCGCCGTCAAGTTCAGTTTCGACCAACATATATGAGCCGAGGGTTTCGAGGGAATAGAATTCATCGTCGTCAAATCCGGTAATCCTTGAAGCCTTTTTGCCGCCTGATACGAAGAATTCGCCGTCGGAAATATAGTAGAGTTTATTTTTGAAGACGATAGCCTCGTCTACGAATTCGCCGACATATTTAGGTTTTGAACCGTTTTTTGAGAAGAGAATTTCATCGTCGTAGTTTTCAAAGTAAATTTGACTGCCGTTATCGTTTATCCAAACCTCGGATATTTCATCGCTTTTTATAATTTGCTTTTCGCGGGCTTTGGGGTTTGTGCCGTCAATTTTTGCTAAACCGTCGAAATTTTCAAAAATCAGTGTTTTTTCGTCCGTTGATAATTTTACGCTATAGCCGTAATAATCTATAGCTGTTTCCTGTCCCTCGAATTTTTTGGTAATATACATAACCGTATCGCCGATTTCGTTGAAGAATGTTCCCGCGAATGTATCAACGCCGACGGTTTTGTATGACGATTTTTCTTTGACGGCAGTGTTTACGGGCAGGATAAGTTCACTGATAAAGTCGGCAACAGTGATTTTTTCGCCGCCTTTATTGCTGATATAAGCGCGGTTACTGTTATGGAAAAAAATCTGACTGTAATCTTTGTTTAAAAAGAATGAGTAAACATTCTCGCTGAGTTTTTGGCGGGAATCTTCATTATTGCCTTTTTGAACATAAAGGGAATCATTTCTGTCGTAATAGATATATTTCGCGTTATCTGAAACAGCGACGGGGATTATTTCTTTGCCGATTTTTATTCTTTCGCCCTTTGTGTAATAATATCCGGCTGTTTCGCCGTCTTCGGTTTCTGCATAAGCTACGGTTTTGCCGTCCGGGGAAATTGCAGCGGTGTGGTAAAAATATTCACCTGTGGCAATACGTTCTGTTTTGCCGTTTGACCAAAGATAAAGCTCTGTAGTGTCATCATCATAATTCGGTTTAAAGTATGTTAAGCCTTTGCCCGAATCGGATATTGTCACAGTGCTTACACTCTGAATATCACCGGGCACTTTCGTCAGTTCACCATCAAAGATATAGATTGTGTCACTGCCGTCCGATGAATAATAATCTTCTTCTTCCGATATGATAACCGCAACTGCCGACCTGTCTAAACTATAATCAATGTATCTGCCGTAACCGTCTATTTTGGTTTCTTTTCCGTCTTTAACAAATACAACAGTACCGTGTCCGTCAGGGTAAACCAGCACGTCATTCTCGATATATGTATAATTTGAGCCGCCGCTTAAAATAACAGTCAAGATAATAATCAAAACTACTAATGCGCCCAATGCACCGCCGGCGGGGATTACGTATTTTTTCATTTTTGAAAAATCAAATGCGTTTTTGCCGGTTGCCGCCGGTGTTTCTGCTGCTGTTTCCGCCAGTGTCTCTGCTGCGGGTTCAGCCGGTGTTTCTGCTACGGGTTCTGCCGGTGTTTCTGCCGTGGTTTCCACCGGTGTTTCTGTTACGGGTTCAACCGGTGTTTCTGTTGCGGGTTCAGTTGGAGTCTCTGCCGGTGTCTCTGCCGGGGAGACGTTTGCTCCGCATTCACCGCAGAATACAGCACCTTCTATCAGGTCTGCTCCGCATTTCGGACATTTGTTTGTTTCCATAGACTATCCTTTCAAAATTTTCAAGTAAATCTAACATAGGTAAATATTAAATACAATTTACTTTCAATTTCACGAAATAACACATAATAACTATAACACAGCATATGACAAAATAAAACAAAATATTTTTAATAATTTGTTAATTTATTATTAAGTAATGAAATTAATTTATGTAAAGTAATTTACAAAAAATTAATTGACATTCAGGGTGATTTGTTGTAAACTAAAATTATAATAAAATACTTTACATAGGATTTGAAAATAATGAATGTTAAATTGCTTACAAAATCGGCATTAATCTGTGCCTTAATGTGTGTCCTGTCACAAATTGCCGTACCGTTGCCGTTTACGGCAATTGTCTTGTCGCTGGGGATAACGGGGATGTATATCGCCGGTGCGCTTTTGCCGCCGCGCAGCGCGTTGTTCTCGCTTTTAGCGTATCTTTTGCTCGGGGCAGCCGGAGTGCCGGTGTTCGCGAAATTCGGCAGCGGGATAGGCGCACTGATAGGACCGACAGGCGGATTTTTGATTACATATCCTAAAGGCGCGTTCGTCATATCCCTGATTCTTAAAAAAACCGGTAAAAGCTTTTTAAAATACTCATTCGCGATGTTTATCGGGACGATAGTCTGCCATTCGGGCGGTGTTTTATGGTTTTGTATTTTTCAAAAAGCGGGGCTTTTAGCATCAGCCTTAGCCGTATCACTGCCCTTTATCCCTTTTGATATTTTTAAGATTATGATTACGGCAATGTTGTGCGGAATTTTTGAGCGCAGAATTCGTCCGCATTAATAAATAAAACTAATATGCATTTAATGAATTGATTGAATTTGCTCTGAAACAACGGGCGACCGAGGGCGGTCGCCCCTACAGACCAAAAAAATTATATACAATTTGTAGGGGCGGGCGCCCCCGCCCGCCCGCACATCATCTCATTTTTTTATTGCATATTAATTTAAACAGAACTCGCCTAAAATTTGCCTTTAACATCTTTTGGTAAAAAATTAAAAGTTAAAAATTCAAATTAAATTTCAAATTTAGCTATTGACTTTTGATATCAAATATTATATAATAAAGTAGTGCAGTGTGTTTTTATACTGTTGTAATAAATTTACATAATCCCGATATTACGTTTTAAAGCGATTTAATTTATATAATATTTTATGAAGCGAGGTCTGATTAATGTTCGGAACGCTTAAACTGAAAAGAGTTTTATCCGCAGCTGCCGCTTGTTTTTTAGCGGTAACGGTGTCTGTTACAGCAGCAGCCGAGTCGGCGGCGGGCAGTGATAACCCTACGGCTTTTTGTTTTGATAACGAGCAGTCTATGAGTTACATAGTGTTTGAAGGCAATGAGGCAATAAATGCCACACGGTATAAAGCAGAAATTTCCGGTGAAAAACCATTAAGCGGTGCCGGGTCGCTGATGATAAGCGAAACATTGACATCAGAGGTTTCGGGCGTAAGCGGCGGGATATATATTACGGCGCAGAGTCTCGGACTTCAAAGCTTTGAGGGCTGTACGATTACTGCAAAGATTTTTCCGGTTGAACCGTCTGTAGATATGGGCGCGCAGTTTGTAATGTATACAGACAGTCAGATTTACATACCGACAGGTACAGGCGGAATTACCGCCGGCAAGTGGAATGATATTACACTTACCGTTCCGGCGGATTGTGCAAATACAAAACTCGGATTTACAATACCGATATATACGCCGTGGAGCGGTACGGTTTGTTATATTGATAACATAACCATTACGCAGTCGGACGGCGTAGTGGTTACAAATGTCGGCGACTTCAGCGACCCTGTCGCCGAAGAAGAAACCAACCGCACACTGACCCTCATACTCACAATAGTGTTTGTGATTTTGGTTATAGGAATTGTATTTTTTATAGTTTCGACAGTAATTAAAATGAAAAATCGTTTCAGATAAATAAAGGGATAGAGAGAAGACGGAAAATCTTCTCTCTTGTCAAATATGTGATAACAATGCAAAAGTTTAAACAACTGATAAAAAACAAATGGTTCATAAACGGTATAAGTTTATTAGGGATATTCTTCCCGTGGTTTTTACTTTATGCCGTTTATATGGTTTTCTTTTATGATATAGAATATACAAATCGCGTGATGTTCGCGATACTCTATGTTCTGTTTGTATTTGTGTCAGGTTTTATCTTTTTTTATACAAGAAAGACATTTATAACGAAACTGATAAGCATAGTTAATTTAGTGCTGATGTTCCCGATTTTACTGCTTGACTGGGGGAATTTTCCGCTTATCATTCCGGCAATGCTGATTTCGCTCTTTTTGTTTTTTGCAAGCGGTTTGAATCCCACTGCCAAAACCATTTTCGGCACAATAATTCTGCTCGTTTATATTGTAGGGAGCGTTGCGTTTTATTTTGTATGGTATGTATTCAGGACGACAACGGAGGATACACTCACGGAGGTTGTGAATTCACCGTCAGGGAATTTCGCGGCATATGTGGTTGATGTAAAGAACAAGTCAACGGGAAAGATAGATGTTTTTGTTGAACCGATCGGCGTTGACCGAGAGGCTTTCGGGTGTATTGAACTGAAAACCACGCTCAAAAAGCGTGTAAAACAAACGGTTAAACCCCAAGGTTATGTGGAAACAGAGACAATTATCGAGTGGAAAGGCAATCATTTATATATAGACGGAAAGAATTTCTTTGACGAAACACGCTACCGAACGGAAGACGACACAGAATTTAAACTCGACGACGGCTCATGGACATATACCTATTTTGAAATAGATTATCCGATTAGTACTTTGATTGAGCGGGTAACGGATATAGCTAAGACGGCGGTTGATAAACTGACTCAAGCGGAATGAACACAGAATACAGAGTACAGAATACAGAATACAGAGTACAGAATACAGAATACAGATGAATGTCACGTTTGAATGTCAATATGAATGTCAATATGAATGTCGTATGAATGTCTGTGAATGTCGCATTTGAATGTCATATGATTGTCAATATGAATGTCGTGAATGTCCGTTTGCATGACTTTGTCAGAGGACAGGGGGAGAGGGGGCGGCTATAGCGGCGGTATTACCCCGCCGCCCCCTCTCCCCCTATCCTCCGACACCTCCAACCCCCACACCCCCTGCGCAGCTTACTAAGCTGTTTGATTTAGTATTACTCACCCGTTTTGTATATTCACTTCAAGCAACATACACGAAAAAATATTATGAACGCCCGGTTTTCATTGAAATCCGAGCGTTCATTTTTTATTTTCGTTTTATCTTCTACGCGGTGAGCATCTTTAAGTTCAGAAATACTTTCATCGCGAATTAACCGGCGGGTTGCCCGCCCGCGGTGAGCGTGTAAAGAATTCTAAAATACTTTCATCGCGAATCGCCCGCGGGGGATCCCCGCCCGCAATGGGAACAGAAATTCCCTGTGTTCATCATGCCGCAGGTGCAACGCCATTCTGCCGGGGCTGATGGTTTTGATTTGCCGCAGTTACTGCAAAAATTACCGGTGTTTGATGTGCCGCATTCGCATTTCCATGCGGCGGTACCGCTTGATTGCTGCTGTTGAGGTTGATACTGAGGTTGTTGAGGTTGTTGCTGTTGTTGCTGTTGTTGCTGTTGCGTGTTGTTAAACAAGCCCGACATATTCGCCGCTGTGTTTTGTGCCATATTCATTCCGAAAAAGCCCATTGCCGCGCCCCCGCTGTTACCTGCCGCCGCTTTGAAGCTTTCGGCGATATTCTTTTTCATATATGAGTCTTGAATATCCGGCGAAGACATAATCCCGGCTTCGTTACGCATATTAATAAGACGTTGGGATTCAGGGTCATAAGAAACACTTTGAAGCCCTACGGAAACAACCTCAATCCCTCTGCCATTGCGCCAGTCATCATCAAGTGTGTTAGCCATATATTTGCTGACTTCGCGGCTTTTGCTTGAAACATACGAAATTCTTACGCCGTCGGCTGACATTTGGTTAATTGTCGATTGGAGTGCATCTAAGAATTCCGCTAAGTACTGTTCATTGATGTCGTCAACAACACAGCGTTCGCTGTTTCGCGGAACGGCTTCAAAAAAGAATTTCAGCGGGTCGGTTATACGTATTGAATATGAACCGTGTGCGCGTAAAAATAATTCCGCATTATAAAAATTATCAAAATAGTTAACGGGATTTTTAGTGCCGAATTTAATCCCCTTAATCTCTTGTAAATTAATATAAATCGCTTGCTGATTGCCGCTCGGAACGCCGCCGAATTTGAAGCGGTTAAACGTATCTTTGATAGCTTCGCCGAGTTCGCCGTTAAAGAGTGACGGCGCGGAGGAGTTATTTACCGTATACATACCCTCTTCGGCGGTATAGTCAATTACTTTGCCGTTATCCATCAAAAGCATCATCATATTAGGGTAAACATGAATAACAGAACCGTTTGAAATCACATTCTGCGAGCCTTTTTTATTAGCACCCTTATTTGATGTGCGCTGACTTATTCCGCGAACCATCAGCGTGCGGTCGTCCATATTGTCAGGCTCAATTACCTCAAGCCATGAGTCAGCCAAAGACGAGCTTATACTGTCTATAGCAGCTTTAATGAGTCCCATGTGGAAACCTCCGTTTTATTAAATTGATTAATATTATTATACAGCATAGTTACAGGTTTGTCAATAGGGTTTACGAAATTTTATATTAGAGTAAAATCATCGGTTTTTTTATCTTGAGTGTTTGGTTGTTCAGATTCGGAAGTGCTTGTTGTTGGTGATTCGGGTAATTTGGATATATCCGGCATAGTAGGTACAGAAAGCATTTCTTCTGAAACTTTCTTTGCGTTATCGTCTGAATGAGTTTGGGGATTTTCTGTGGAAGAAACGGATTGAGAGGCACCCGTCTCTGCCTTTACGGCTTCTGAAGCCGCGTAGACTTCAAACAAAGCGAGTTCATCCGCGTATTTGCGCCTTTTTAAAATGTCAATAATAAGCATTGCTGCGCCGCCGAATAACAACAGTACACCGATACCGAATGAAACCATCGGATCATATGCTGTTCCGGAGAGAACCCTGACGGTAAAGGGCAAAAACAACTCGTCAAATTCCGTGCGGTTTGTTATCCACTCATAACCTATCATTGCTTCATAGGCAAATTCGACTATATCGGAGTCTGTTTTTGTTACGCGCCCGTCAAAAGCAAAACTCTTTGAAAATATTGCCTCTTCTCCCTCAAACCAAGAGTTATTTTCAATTTCATTAAATGCGGCGATATCATCTTTGTGAACGACTTCGGCGCAAATTAAACGGTGTTCGCCGGATTTATCATAACAATCAATAAGATAAATTTGCGAAAAATCGCTTTCGGAGGTTTTTATGCCGTATACTCGTGTTTCGTTTGTAACTTCGGCGAAATTATCCCATACGAAATCAATCTCGGCGGTTATGTATTGACCGTTTGTGAATGTAAAATCCTCTAAATTGTATAAATCTTCCCGCGGCTTATTTCGGTTTACAAGTTCTGTTATTCCCGATACAAAGCAAAAAATCGAAAGTATGAATGCCGCAACCATAAAAATCCGCAGACGTGTAATCTTACCCATAAAAAGCGTACCCTCATATATTTTTGAATATTCCTTTTTAAAGTATATCATAATTTAAAAAAATTGTCAATAAATTTTTAACAAATAACTAAATTAATTTCACAATTATAATGTATAATAATATAAAATTAAATTTCACAAAATCATTTAATGGGAGGATTTTTTATGAAAACTGTAATCATAGGCGGAGTAGCCGCCGGAGCTACAGCTGCTGCGCGCTTGCGGCGGCTTGATGAAGAAGCGGAGATAATTATCTTTGAAAAGGGTGATTTTATCTCGTTTGCGAATTGCGGTCTGCCGTATTTTACGGGGAATGTCATAGAAGACGGCGGGGATTTATTGCTTCAAAGCCCGGAGAGTTTTAAGGCGCGGTATAATATTGACGCTCGCGTGAAATGTGAAGTTTTAAAAGTAAATCCCGATAAAAAAACAGTCAATGTCTTTGACAAAACCCTTAACCGAATGTATGATGAAAGTTTTGATTTTTTGATAATTTCACCGGGCTCAGAGCCGATTATTCCCGATATCGAGGGGATTTACGGCAAAGCTGTTATGCAAAGCGTTTTTATTGTCCGCACTATTAAAGATGCGGTGATTATTAAAAATGCCATTTCCTATGGTAAAGCGAAAACCGCCGCAATCTTAGGCGGCGGAGCGATTTCACTTGAAATGGCGGAAAATTTAGTTAATGCGGGACTTGATGTTTCAATTATTTCACTGGATAAAAGTTTGATGCCGAAAATAGATTTTGACATATCTTATCCGCTGATGACCGAAGCTGAGCGACACGGCATTTCGCTTTTCATGAATGATACTATAACAAAAATTTCAAAGTCAGGTGAAAATTTAAAAATTACGCTCAAAAGTGAAACAGAACTTACGGCAGACATACTGATTATTGCGGCCGGCGTAAGACCCGATACGGATTTTTTACACGGAAGCGGTATTGAACTCACTGCGAACGGTGCGATTTTGACGGATAAATTTATGCAGACAAATGTCAAAAATATTTACGCCGCCGGTGATGCCGTAATGACTTATAATAATATCAGCGGCGAACCCATGATTTGTCAGCTTGCCGGTCCGGCGAATAAACAAGGGAGAATTGTTGCTGATAATATCTGCGCCGAAACCCGAAACACCGAAAAAACGCCCTATAACGGTGCGCTCGGGAGCAATATAATCCGTTTCTTTGACTTGACGGCGGCGCAGACGGGATTTTCTGAAATTGCGGCGAAAAAGGCGGGATTTGAAGCGGATTTTGTTTTTACCTATTCGCCGTCCAATGCTTCATGGTACGGTAACGCTTCAATGATTTCGTCAAAGATTATTTTTGATAAAAAAACAGGCAAGGTATTAGGCGGCGAGTTTATCGGCAAAAAGGGAATTGACAAACGCGCAGATATTTTAGCAACGCTTCTGCATTTCGGCGGTACAGTGGATGATTTGACGGAGCTTGAACTATGTTATGCGCCGCAATTTTCATCAGCCAAAGACCCTGTAAACATTGCCGGTATGGCGGCGCAAAATATCGTGAAAGGTTACGTAAAGCATATTCACGCCGATGAGGTTGATGCCCTCGTCGAGTCGGGAGTAATTTTCATTGACGTTCGTACCGAACGTGAATTCGCAGGCGGTCATATCAACAATGCTAAGAATATCCCGCTTGACAATTTACGCGAAAGAATAAATGAAATCCCCGTAGGAAAGCTCGTATACGTGAACTGCCGTTCCGGTCAGCGCAGTTATATAGCTTGCCGTATTCTTGCGGATAAAGGGTTTGATTGTTTTAATTTAGAGGGTGGGTATAGGCTTTATTCGGAAATGGTGTGAAATTTGTAGGGGCGACCGCCCTCGGTCGCCCGCATACTCTCAATCGTAAAATTTTGGTTGAAAAGCAATAAATTATTTTAATTCCGTGATTAGTCTAAATTAATGTATTTTATGATGTGCGGGCGGGCGGGGTAGCAACGCTACGCGGCGCGGCGCACCGCCCCTACAAAACCATCTGTCATATTTCTTATATCGCCTTTAATAAATTTACGACTTCCTCCGCCGTATTAAACACCGACGGCGAAAACCGCAGTGCTCCGGCGGGGGCTGTGCCTATGGATTTATGGGCTATTCCCGCGCAATGCAAACCGCCGCGCAGAGCAAACCCCTTATCCGACAGTTTATCGGCAAGTGCGTTTGAGTCGATACCTTCTTTATTAAACAGTACTATCGGCAATGCCGCCGCTTCGTTATTTCGGTAAATTGTTATACCGGGCATTTTCTTCAGTCCCTCAATAAAGATATTGCAAAGCTCCGATTCATGAGAGTAAATACTGCTTAACCCCATACTGTTAACAAAATCAATACCCGCACCGAGGGCAATAATTCCCGCTGTATTCACAGTACCGCTTTCGAGCGCATCGGGCATTTCACCGGGTTGAGTGAGTTCAAGTGAGGCACTGCCTGTTCCGCCTTGAATTATGGGACTTAGTTTATACTTCCCGTCTGACAGTATAAAACCTGTTCCGGCAGGACCATATAGCCCCTTATGCCCCGGACAGCAGAGGAAATTGATGTTGTTACGTTCAATATTGATAGGTATTACCCCTGCCGCTTGCGCACCATCTGCAATAAATATAAGATTGTTTTTGCGGCAAAAATCCCCGACAGCCGAAAAAGGTGTAATTTGCCCCGTAATATTACTGCCCAGTGTCATAACGACAGCTTTGGTGTTGCGTGTCAGCTTTCGGCGGATGTTATCAAGGGTCTTTTTCGGGTCTGTATCAATATGGGCAACGGACATTTTCGGAGCCGCCCCGCCGCCCGTTTTCGCGTAAACCGGGCGCGCAACGGCGTTATGTTCAAGATCCGAAATTACAATGTGTCCGTTTGGAATACCTTTTATGGCAAAATTTAATGCGTAAGTACAATTTAACGTAAAAGCGGTATTTTCAGGGAAACCGCCGAACATTGCGGCGATTTTTTCGCGTGTTTTATAAATTTCATTTGATGTAGAGACAGAAAGAGCGTGACCGCTCCTGCCGGGGTTCCCGCCGTAATTAATCGGTGCTTCGGCGAACGCTCTTAAAACTGATTGCGGCTTTGGATATGTTGTTGCGGCGTTATCAAAGTTAACCATTTAAAACTCCTATCTGCTGATTAAATTGCTTCTTAAACCTGTTGTCTAACCTACCGTATTTAATCTGACTGTTTTAGCGGCAATACGGTATTCCGCAAGTATACGAATAATATAGTCAATATCGTTTGTCTCAACCTCAACGCCCCAACTGCATCCGCCGGGGTTTGTTGTGTGTTTTACTTCGGAGAAAATAGGCGGGCGCAAAGTCATCAGGATATTTTGCGCGCGCTGGGCAGTCGCCTGACCGGACATTCCGAGCATATATCTCATATTAAAACCTCACATTAACGGACTGCGTAGTTATTTTCTAAGCGGGCAATCCGTGTGGTATTTGCATAGTAAAAATAAATTTGTATAATTTATTATATGTAATGGAAAAGCAAATGTTACTTATTTCTTCATTTTTCGACAATTTCTGTATTTTCCCTAAACGAAATTTTATGCTGATATTTTAAAAAAATTCGGGAAAAATAAGTGTAATTCTACTATTTCTGCGGAGTTTTTTATGAAAATATTAATTTGCATAGTGGTGTCAATCGTAATTACTGTTACTTTTACATTTAATGTGAGTGCAGCTGAAAATGTTACATCAGACAGTGAAAGCGCGAAACTAACTCCGGCTTGTATTCTATTTGATGTAAAATCAGGGAAAATACTGTATGAAAAGAACGCCGAAACCTCTGTGCCTGTCGGGGTTATGAATAAACTTATGACAATTTTGACAGCAGCCGAAGCCGTTAATTCCGGGAAACTCTCATTTGACGACACGGCAGTAGCATCAGCCGCCGCAAATTCAGTCAAAGGTGCTTCTGTATGGCTTGAAACAGGCGATGAAATCACGATAGGCGAACTGTTTCGCGCAGTAATTATCGGAAATGCAAACGATGCGGCGATTGCTCTTGCCGAAGCAGTATCAGGCACAGAAAGTAAATTCCTCGAAGCCGAAAAACGAATTGCCGAAGAATTAGGACTGGAGTCAACAATATTTACTAACGTGCACGGCTATGAAAACGCAGAAGAACAAATCTCAACTGCCGCCGATTTAGCTAAGATAATTTCGGCATTAAACCGCTATGAAAATGACTTTTTATCGGAATTTTTTGTTACATCACTTGATTATGTCAGAGGCGACAAAGCCCAACTCGTGAATTCAAACCGCCTTGTACGCGATTATAAAGGCTGTATCGGCTATAAATACGGGACATCAAAGGCGACAGGGGAGTGCTTAGCTGCGGCAGCTGAGCGCGGCTCTAACACTTACGGTATAGTTTTACTCAGTTTCCCCGATGAGGATAAAATGTTTGAGTATGCAGAGAAACTCCTTGATGCGGGCTTTGAAAATTTCACAAGTGTTAAGGCGCAAATCCCGGATGATTTACCGCAGTCAATCAAAATAAGAAACGGTTATACGCCCGAAGTAAACATCAAAGCCGCTGAAGGTCAAGAATTCACCGTACGCCGCAATCAGGCGCAAAATATCGAAATCAAAGTGATTTTACCCGAATATATTTACGCGCCCGTTTTTGTAAATCAAAAAGTCGGAGAAATACACTACTATATAGACAATAATTTCGTTTATAAAATAGATATCTATGCTGACGGTGCGGCAGAACAAGTTAATTTTAAGAAAAATATTGTACTATTTCTACAAAATATTTTCTCTTTCGACTGATAATATCGTCGAAATTGCTAAGATACAAATTGTTCAAAAAATATAAGTAAAATTTCTATTGAAAATTCTCTGAAAATGTGATATAGTTAATTAGCTTTGTTTATCAAAGAACGTTACACTAAACTTTCGGCGAAAGTTTTCCTTTCGCTGTAATTTCGGGGGATAAAATGATTAAACTGAATACAAATTACCTCAAAGGCTTTGTAGCCGACCATGAAATCGCTTACGCTGAGGATGGCGTAAATGCCGCAGCCGCTTTGCTTGACTCAAAAAACGGTCCCGGCAATGATTTTTTAGGCTGGACTACTCTGCCCTTTGATTTAACAACAAATCCTGAATATGTAAAAGAAATTGAACTGATAAAGGATTCGGCTAAGATTATTAAGAAATCTTCCGCTCTGCTTGTTATCGGTATCGGCGGCTCATATTTGGGAGCGCGGGCGGTTATTGACCTGTTGAAATCCCCGCTTTACAATAATTTGAAAAAAGATACGCCCGACATTTACTACATAGGCAACAGCATTAATCCCGCCTACTTAAACGAGGTTCTTTCAATTATCGAAGACCGCGACATTTGCATTAACGTAATCAGTAAATCCGGCACAACCACAGAACCGGCTCTCGCTTTCAGAATTATCCGCGAAAAAATGATTGCCAAATACGGCAAGGACGGCGTTCGCGACCGTATTTTCTGTACAACCGACAAAGCGCGCGGTACGCTTAAAAAGCTTGCCGATGAAGAAGGCTATCGCACATTCGTGGTGCCCGATGATGTGGGCGGGCGTTTTTCTGTGCTGACGGCGGTTGGGCTTTTACCGATGGCGTGTGCGGGCATTGATATTGATGCGGTTATAGCCGGTGCACAAAAAGCGGTAGAAGATACAGTTTTGCCCTATGCTTCAAATGATTGCTATAAATATGCCGCAGTCCGCAATATCCTCTACCGCAAAGGCAAATCTGTTGAGCTTATGGTTTCCTATGACCCGGCTTATGCCATGATGTCGGAGTGGTTCAAACAGCTTTTCGGCGAATCAGAAGGCAAAGACGGCAAAGGTTTATTCCCCGCCTCGGTGACTTTCTCAACCGACCTCCACTCGCTGGGACAATTTGTTCAAGATGGCTCAAATATTATGTTTGAGACAGTAATTGACATTAAAACACCGAAAACCGACATTTTCCTTGAAAATGACAAGGACAATATTGACGGCTTGAATTTTTTAACAGGGCAAAATATGTCGATGGTAAACCGCAAAGCTTTTGAGGGTACAGTTTTAGCTCACACAGAGGGCGGCGTACCTAATATAATTATTGAAATGGATAAAATTGACGAAGAGAACGTAGGCTATTTGATTTATTTCTTTGAGAAAGCCTGTGCAGTAAGCGGATATATGTTAGGCGTAAATCCCTTTGACCAACCCGGTGTAGAGGGTTATAAAAACAATATGTACGCGCTCCTCGGCAAACCCGGCTACGAAGAAAAAAGAGCTGAACTTGAGAAAAAATTAGGCTAAACACAGATGTCAACACAGAAGTCAGAAATCAGATGTCAGAAATCAGTGAATGACTGCTGAATATTAACAAAAAATGCGATTCGTATAATCTGACCTCTGACTTCTGACTCTGATATCTGATTTCTGACATCTGATTTCTGTATTATTAAAAATTTTCAAAAAGGCTTTACATCAGACGAAAATTATGGTATAATTACTTTAAGAGATGACATGGGGCAAATACAAAAATAATCAAAAGAGGTGCAAAGATGGTAAAAATCATTACCGGAGGCAAAGGTTCGGGAAAAACAAAGAAGCTGATCGCGCTGATAAATGAAGCGGCGGCGACCACAAACGGTTATGTTGTGGTTATCGACAAAGGCGAAAAACTCAGATACGATATATCGACGTCTGTACGTCTGGTATCTACTGACGACAGCTCAATTTACTCATTTGAATCTTTCTACGGGCTTATCGCAGGGCTTGTTGCCGGGAATTATGATATCAAGAGTATTTTCGTTGATGCAATATTAAAAGTTGGCGGTGCTGATTATGAAGCACTCGCGGCATTGTTTACAAAAATCAATAAACTCACAAAAGACGATGTGGAAGTTGTATTTACGGTATCAGAGGACAGTGATAAATTGCCTGACTACGTTACGAAATACGAAATCGCCGAAACAAAGTAGCTCAATTATTGCTCAATCGTTGCTCAAACGCAATATAAAATGTCGCCGCTCTATAAGAACGGCGACAAATTGTGAATGTTTACAGTTTATTTCTTTAATTCAGCAAAGTAATTGTAGCAAATAACAAATTTATAAATAATATTGACAAACCAGCTTTAAGTATGGTATAATGTTTAAGCTGTTTGTGGCGTAAAAATCTGATGTTATTTGCGGCTTCAGACTATTAAGCCTGCGGGGGCTCCCCGCCGCAAAATTTCTATGAATATAAATATTCGTTCTGTTTTCGAGCAGACGGGACTTACGCAAACCTTCGACATTTCATTGCCAAAAACGGATATGATAATCGGCAACCTCACAGATGTTGATTTTGCGGACGACATTAAAGTCACGGCTGTTGCACAAAATCACGCCGGTATAATTACTCTGAGTGTTAGTATTAATTACGGCGTAAACGAAGTGTGCGACAGGTGTTGTACCCCCTTTGTGCGGCAGTATCAACACGATAAGTTATTTACGGTTGTAAAGCATATTTACTCGACTGATGACCTTGACGACTATATTGAATCGCCGGACGGAGATTTAGACATAACTGACATTACGGCGGCTGAAATAATTCTTGAACGACCGGCAAAAATCCTCTGTAACGCGGATTGTACAGGCGTTCCGGGTTTTGAAGTTGAGATTGAGTGACACGAAAGAAAAAAAATAAATAAATAAACCTGCGTAAGTTACCCGCTTTCGCATTTTGTAGTTTAAATTGAAGGGAGTTGACTCACAATGGCAGTACCTAAGAGAAAGGTCTCCAAAGCGAGAAGAGATAAAAGACGTTCCGCTGTATGGAAACTTGATTTACCCGCGCTCAGCAAATGCTCGAACTGCGGCGCACTTGTTCCGTCGCATAAAGTATGCACAAACTGCGGATTCTACAAAGGCGTTAAAGTTATTGACCTTGAAGCATAAGCTTTACAGGTTGAGCCTTACGGATTAATTTCTGTTTACCGCGATTTTAGCCGTATTTTTATACGGCTTTTTATCGTTTTCGATTTAGTTTGAATACAAAAAAATTGCTAAAAAATGATACTAACTATACAAAATATTTCAAAAATTTATAACGGTAAAACCGTTTTAGACAATATTGACCTCCAAATTGAAGATACCGACCGTATCGGACTTGTCGGAATAAACGGCTCGGGTAAATCCACATTACTCAAAATTCTTACCGGTGATGAAACCTTTGAAAACCAACCGGAGCCAAATATCCCTGTTTTTTCACAAAACAAAAATGCGCGGATAGGTATTTTAAAACAAAATTCCGGGTTGTCGGGGGATTTAACGGTCTATGAGGAAGCTCACAATGCATTTAAGTTTCTGACGGACGTAAAACTGCGTCTCACAGAGCTTGAAAGAATGATTGCCTCCCTCGAAATTCATGAAGATGAGTCTAAATTTACCGCAATTTCTCATGAATTCTCTGAAAAGACAAATTATTTTGAAGTAAACGGCGGATATCGGATTGACGTTGATATTGATATTGTACTTCAAGGGATGGGTTTTCCGAAAAATACCTATGGGCGTAATGTTTCAACTCTATCAGGCGGCGAAAAAACTCGTCTCGCGTTGGCGAAATTACTGTTGAGCAAACCCAATTTACTGATTTTGGATGAACCTACCAACCATTTAGATTTTGAAACAGTTATATGGCTTGAAAATTTCCTAAAAAGTTACAAAGGCGCATTACTGATAGTTTCCCATGACAGGTATTTTTTGGATGCGCTCACCACATCAACCTGTGAAATAGAAAATGCCCGCCTGACGCGATATAAGGGGAATTATACCCGTTTTACCGCGCTGAAAAAAGAAGCCGTAACCCGTCAGCTCAAGGAGTATGAGGAACAGCAAAAGGAAATTGCCGAACTCAAGGACTATGTTGACCGTAACATTGTCCGCGCTTCAACCTCGGCAATGGCGAAAAGCCGCTTGAAAATGCTCGAGCGGATTGTTCCGATCGAAAAGCCTATTCTCTATCATAAGGACTCTATTATTCGATTTGAGTATGATACAGAGCCGCCGATTGATGTGTTAAGGGTGAAGAATGTAACCGTTTCGGTAGGCGACCCACCGAAAATTCTTGCGGATTCTGTGAATTTGAGTGTACGGCGCGGCGAAAAAATCGCTGTAATCGGTAAAAACGGCACAGGGAAATCCACATTCCTAAAGATGCTCGTGCGAAAACTCCAATGCAAACGCGGCGTAATCGAATGGGCGCGCAACACCAAAGTTTCATATTTTGACCAAGAAAACTCGACTTTACACCCGAATTTGACGGTGATGGACGAAATTCATTCGAGATATCCGACGATGACAGACCTTCAAGTCCGTTCACTGCTCGGCGCGGTGCGAATTACAGGTGAAAACGTCTATAAGCTCGTGAAAGTCCTAAGCGGCGGCGAAAAAGCGAAATTGTCGTTCGCGTTAATGACACTCACACGCGGCAATGTCTTAGTGCTGGACGAGCCTACAAACCACCTTGACATCGCAGTTCGAGAGGTATTAGAAGACGCACTGGCGGATTTTCCGGGGACGATTATCTTTGTATCACACGACAGGTATTTGCTGGATAAAATAGCTACACGCGTGTGTGAGATTACGCCCGATGGCTTTACTGTAATAGAAGGCGGGTTTGAGAGTTACAAAGAGGCGATAGAAGCACGTCAGGAAGCCCTGCGCCGGCAAATAGATACTCTCAAAACCGAAAAGGCGAATGTTGCCGCCGCTGAAAAGAAGATTTCCACCTATAAAAATAAAGAACAGCGCGCTAAAGAAGCCGCAAAACGCCTGAGAATCAAGGAATTGGAATCTGAAATTGACACCGTTGAAACAGAGATAACTATACTCGAAAATGAAATTACACTACCTGAAATTATATCTGACTATGAAAAACTTCACGAAAAATGTAACCGCATTGATGAACTTAAGAATCTTCTAAACGAAATTACCGACGAATGGCTATTACTTTCAGAAATGACAGAATAATTTTTATTCTTTCTATATAATATTCCCTATAATTATGTGCATAATGACAAAATATTTCCGCAATTGTGTTGAGTACAGATAATTTTGCACAAATTATCTATAATTCTATTAATACAGTAAATTGAGTGAGGTAAAATTTATGACACGCAAACAAGCAGCAGAATCTGCTTCCGCTTTAGTAGCAAAAATGACTGTCGAAGAAGCTGTTTCGCAACTGACTTACGCATCGCCCGAAATCGAGCATTTAAATGTGCCCGCATATAACTGGTGGAATGAAGCTCTGCACGGGGTTGCACGGGCGGGTAGTGCTACGGTTTTTCCGCAGGCTATAGCTTTCGGAGCTACTTTTGACCCCGATTTTATCAAAAGTGTTGCAGATATGATTTCGACAGAGGGGCGCGCTAAGTACTCAGCGTATTCAAAGCATGACGACCGCGATATCTATAAGGGGTTGACTTTTTGGTCGCCGAACATCAATATCTTCCGCGATCCCCGTTGGGGCAGAGGGCACGAGACTTACGGCGAAGACCCTTTTCTGACGGCTGAAATAGGTAAAGCCTTTGTGCGCGGACTTCAAGGCGACGGCGATTTCATGAAATCCGCCGCCTGTGCTAAACATTTCGCGGTTCACTCCGGTCCCGAATCAATGAGACACAGTTTTAATGCTCTTGCTACTAAAAAGGATTTAGCGGAAACCTACCTTCCGGCGTTTGAGAGTCTTGTTACCGAAGCGAATGTCGAAGCCGTAATGGGGGCGTATAACCGTACAAACGGCGAGCCGTGCTGCGGCAGTAAGACTTTGATGATTGATATTCTGCGCGGTGAGTGGGGCTTTAAGGGGCATTTCGTTTCCGACTGCTGGGCTATTCAAGATTTCCATTTGAACCATAAAATAACATCATCCCCCGAAGATTCGGCGGCGTTAGCGTGTAATTGCGGCTGCGACCTTAACTGCGGGGTAACTTATATTTACCTATATTCGGCATTCACGCACGGCAAGGTTACGGAAGAACAAATCCGTACATCGGCTGTTCGGCTCTTTACAACTCGATACCTCCTCGGTATTATGCCGGACGGCGAACACAACCCCGAGTTTGAGAGTATTCCATATACGGTTGTCGAATGTGAAAAGCACCTCGAAGCTTCCTATACAGCCGCTGTCAAGTCAACTGTTTTACTCAAGAATGACGGCGTATTGCCGTTCAAAACCGAAAATTTAAAAACAATCGCCGTAATCGGACCTAATGCCGACAGCCGTGCTTGCCTTATGGGGAATTATTACGGTACGGCTTCGCATTATACAACCGTTCTTGAGGGTACTCAGAACTTTACACAGAGTAAAGATATACGCGTATTATACTCTGAGGGTTGTAATTTAATAGAAAATAAAGTCGAACCTTTAGCATACGAAAACGATCGTTTGTCAGAAGCTATAAATATTGCTGAACAATCCGACGCGGTAATTTTAGTTGTGGGGCTTAATGAGAAATTAGAGGGCGAGGAGGGTGACCAAGGTAACGCCTCTGCGTCGGGTGACAAGCGGGATTTACTGCTCCCCGAAAGTCAGCGCAGATTGATGAAAGCGGTGTTAGAAACAGGAAAACCAACTGTAATTTGCCTGTTAGCGGGCAGTTCGATTGATTTGGAAGAGTCAGGGGAACAAGCGGGCGCGATTTTGGATTGTTGGTATCCGGGAGCAGAGGGCGGAAAGGCTGTTGCTGACATACTTTTCGGCAAAGTGTCGCCGTCGGGAAAACTCCCTGTGACGTTTTACAAAAATTCGGAAATGGCAAATTTCCCTGATTTCACCGACTACAGTATGAAAAACCGAACATATAAGTATTATGAATCTGAACCGCTTTACCCGTTTGGTTATGGTTTGACGTATGGTGATACGTATGTAAAGTCAGCAGTATTTACTGAGAACAACTCAGAGATAAAAGCTGAAATTACAGTGAGCAATGATGGGAATTTCGATACAGAAGACGTAGTACAAATATACTGCAAAATGAGTTCTGAATTTGCTCCGCGCAACCCGAAATTAGTAGGTTTCAAGCGAATTTTCATAAAATCAAAAACAGAAACAAAAATCACAATTGAAATCCCCGAAAAAAATCTGTTGGTTGTAAACGAAAACGGCGAAAAAATAAAAGACGGCACCCCGACATTCTACGCCGGCATGGGTCAACCCGACAAGCGAACAGAAAAATTAACAGGCAGAAAATCAATTACAGGATAAAAACAACGCCTCGATATCAGCAAAAATGCAGCTGATAGCGGGGCGTTCTTTTTCTAACCTCTAACTTCTTATCTCTAACCTCTACGTAGTATATCTGCTTACCGCAAGCCCGGAGTCGTAGAGATTTTCAATTGAAATTATCTTAAACGGCGGGAATTCGAGGGTGTATTTCACGGTAAAGGCTTTAGTCAATAGAAGCGAATCGGCGTAAAAATCGAGTACAACTTCTGTGGTTTCGTCTGACTCTGTGTGCGAAACAACAGTTGCCACAGGCATATTCGCGCCGAGCCACAGAGGTTCGTCATTGTCGGCTGTGTAGTTCATATCAAGCCCCAAAATATTTTTTGCGGCTTCGGTTAAAGTGCGCGGACGCTGTTCATCGGGGAATTCGGCGTTACTAATATCGCGCATTTCATGCGGCATATGCGAAATAAAACGCGCAAAAGCACTGTAGAACGCCGCTTTTTGGTCTGAATTTGTCGGCACTTTGAACGAATCAGCACTATCTCTGCCGTAAATCGGAATCATTTCGGCGGTAAAAAAATATGCGCTCATCACAGGGTCACCGAGTTCATTATTCAAAAGATAATCAAAAAATTGCACACGAGTATCTTCTACGCCCGTTTGGGTGAGCGGTCCGAAAATAAATTTATCATAATCGGTTGTGACGGTGTAAGAAGTTTCACCGACAGGGAAAAACTCGTGGTCACTCTCTGAAATATCCAAAGTAAACACATATTTCATCTGATAATTGCCGTTTTGATCCAAATCCATAATTTCACTTGAATCAATGGTATACCCGACTACATTCACACCGTCAATAAAATCAAAGGCTTCGTATTCTTCGTAAGCCGCGCCGCCGAGCTGACAGAGTGTAATTTTGTCTTTCGCACAAAGCGCATTTAAAAAGTCTTCAAGGTGTTTGTCGGATTCGTTTTCGTGAATATCTAATGCGTGAATTTCCGTTGCCGAAATTTCCTCATCGCTTACAACAGGGGCTTCGGTTTCGGCGGTAGTAGTTTCGGCGGCGGTTGTGGTTTCAGTCGGTGCGGTTGTAGTGGTAGTAGTTATGTCTGTAATTTCGTTGACCGCAGGATCGGGCAGAGGGTCTTTAATTTCACCGCATGAAGTAAGGCAAAGAATTACAGTCAGTAATGATAGAAATTTTTTCATATTAAACACCTTTTCATTTCGCGAACAGTAACAAAGTACTTTCACGTTTAAATGCCTTTTCAGCCTTTTAAATTTGCGCCTTTTAAATTAGCAAATTCGTGTATCAGTGAAAATTCAGGCACAAATTTATCAGGAAGGGTATGAATTTCGTTGAGGATTGTCACAAGTGCCGTAAAATCCTTATTCCCGGCGTGAAAACCTGCCGCTTTTGAAAGGTCATTCATTAATAAGCCTTTATAAACGCTTGCTTCATAGGGTAAAAATGTGTCAATGTCAATTTCCGCACGTGAGCGGAATGGTTTTATGTATTTCTCTTCGCCCGCCGCAACCGTCTTGTACATAGCCCAAATTTCGTTAACACTTCGCCCTCTGTAAATTCTGTCGCGGCACAGGCGGCGCATAAGCCTTATCATGCCGGATTTTAAGGTTGTTCCGTCAGTAGAAATCATCTCTGTCTGAACGCTCATATACACCCCGAATGTAAAATCCTCCGAGTCGCCGAGTACGAGAGGATTCAGCGCGTGAATCCCCTCGATTATGATTATGTCGGAACTTTTGCGTTTATAAGTTCCGCCGTCATGGCGCATTTGTGTCTTAAAGTCAAATTCAGGCAGAGTAATTTCTTCACCGCGAAACATTTTCTTTAGATGTGATGAAAATAGAGGAATATCGACCCGCAAAGGTGTTTCGTAGTCCACATTGCCGTGTTCATCAAGAGGAATGTCGTCATCGCAGTCGCAGGGCAAAAAGTAGTTATCCATTGAAATATTGATAACGCCCATTTCATGCTCGCGCAAAATTTCGCCGATTTTCGCGGCGGTAGTAGTTTTCCCCGATCCGCTCGGTCCGGCAATAAGCACAAGCGGACGTTCATCGGCAAAAAGCCTTATCTGTTCGGCGGCGGTGATTATTTTGTTGTTATAGATATTTTCACAGCGCGAAACAAAGCTTTCCGGGTCTTTTGTGATAGCGGAATTTATATTTTTACAGGAAATGAAGTTCATGATTTTTCCTTTTGGGTAATATCTTGTAATATTAAATTTTACATTTTTGTGAATGTCCGTTTGAATGTCAGATGAATGTCCGTTTGAATGTCAGATGAATGTCGTGAATGTCACGTTTGCATGACTTTGTCAGAGGACAGGGGGAGAGGGGGCGGCTATCTGAGGCGGTATTACCCCGCCGCCCCCTCTCCCCCTATCCTCCGACACCTCCAACCCCCTCTCCCCCTTCGCAGCTTGCCAAGCTGTACGATTTAGTCTTACTCATCCGTTTAATATAATCACTTTAAGCGGCATACAAGATGAAATATTTGAATTTTAGGTTATATCGAAAAATTCATAATCTGTCTTCTGTCCTCTGTTCCGTAGGGGGCGATGTCCACATCGCCCCGCCAACACTACCACATCCGCCCGCCATGCGAATTTTAAAAAAATGAACTATTTTGAAGCTATGCGTTATATAAACAGTTTCGGGAAATCTGGCGAAGCTGTTTTGAATCTTGACCGTTTCCGTGAGATTATGCATGATTTAGGCGACCCTCAGGACACTTTGCCCTTTGTTCACGTAGCGGGCACGAACGGAAAAGGCTCTGTAACTCGAATGATAGCCGAAACGCTGACGCTTTCGGGTTATCGCACGGGGGAATTTACGTCGCCCTTTATTCATGTCTATAATGACAGAATGAAGATTGACGGTGCTGTTATCCCGAATTACGCTTTATCGGAGATTGTATCGAGGCTAAAGCCCGTGTTTGACCGCTCAAAACGGCGTTTTTCGCAGTTTGAACTGACGACGGCGATAGCGTTTTTGTGGTTTTATTACAGCCGCTGTGATATTGTGGTACTTGAGACAGGGATTGGGGGACTGCTTGACTGTACTAATATTATTGAAACTACGGCTGTTTCGGTTATAACATCAGTTTCTATGGACCATACGGCAATTTTGGGCGAAACGCTCACACAAATTGCCGAACAAAAAGCGGGTATAATTAAACCGCGAACACCTGTTGTAATTTCACCGAATCAAGCGGACGAAGTCTTTACGGTTATAATGCGAACTGCCGCAAAAATGAAAGCGGACGTAATCGAACCCGAAGTAAGAAAAATAAATATCAAGAGCATTTTTCCGGCGAAAAATGAATTCATGTATAAGGGAATGCCGTATCAATTGAGAATGTGCGGCAGACATCAGATTCAAAATGCAGTAACGGCAATTGAAACGCTTGAAATACTGAAAAAAAGCGGACTTAAAAAAATTACATACAGCACAGTTTTTGAGGGGATAGAAGCGGCATATTTGCCGTCACGCTGTCAGGTTGTGAAAATGCAAAGCCCGATGATTATCATTGACGGCGCACATAATCCCGACGGAATGAAAAAATTAGCAAGTTTCATAAGAGAAATCCCCAAAACCCCGAAAATAATGATTGTGGGTATGCGTGAGGATAAGGACTGGTATAACGCTTTATCTGAAATCACGCGATATATAGACCGCGCCGTATGTGTAGACGGTTTCGTCCCGGGCACGGTAAAAGCCGAACACTTAGCTGCGCTTTTTGAAAACGCCGTAACCGCTTCAATAACAACCGCATTCAGTACAGCCGTAAATATGGCGGGAGATTCAGGCGTTGTCATAATCGGGGGGTCGTTATGTCTTCCGAAACAAATTACAGAATACAGAATACAGATTTTGTAGGGGCGGGCGCCCTCGCCCGCCCGCATATCCTAAAACGCTTGATTTTAGAGAAAGACAAAATTTAAATAGTTTGTAGCTTATAAGGAAAATTGGAGTATTTTAGAGTGTGCGGGCGGGCGGGGCGCCCGCCCCTACAAAAAACGATTTCAGCATTTGTGTTAAACAGGTAACAATAAATGGGCAAAATCCATTCAATAGAATCCTTCGGAACTGTTGACGGACCGGGCGTTCGTATGGTCGTGTTTTTGGGTGGCTGTAAACTCCGCTGTAAATATTGCCATAACCCCGATACGTGGGATATTCACGGCGGTATCGAAATGACCGCCGCCGAAATTTATGAGAAATACCTCTCCTATTCCGAATTTTATAAAAACGGCGGCGTAACTTTTTCAGGCGGCGAACCGTTGCTGCAATTACCATTTTTGACCGAATGTCTGAAACTCTTTCACGAAAACGGAATACACACCGCCGTGGATACAAGCGGATTTACCGATTCGGACGTTTCGGAAATGCTCAAATACACCGATTTAGTTATCTTAGATATTAAAATGTTTGACGAAACTCGTCATAAAGATTTAACCGGTGTTTCAAACCGTGATATTTTAAAATTCGCCGAAACTGTTTCAAATTCAGGCGTTGATTTGTGGGTTAGGCGAGTAGTTGTCCCCGGGCTGACAGATGAGCGCGCTGATTTAATAAAGACAGGACTGTTTTTAAAGAAACTCAAAACCGTAAAAGCCCTTGATGTATTGCCCTATCACACGTTTGGACTGGATAAATATAATAAAATGGGCTTAATTTATCCGCTTGAGGGTGTTTTATCCGCCGAAAAATCCGAGGCGGAAAATGCGCGGGAGATTATAATTTCAGCTTTGAACGGATAAATTTCCGATTTAACAGGAATAATATATAATATATTTTCGTATTGACTTAAATTATTATGGGAGAGATTTATGGATATTATTGACAATGTAGAACATCTTGAAAAAGCTTTAGCCGAAATGCGAACGGCGGCGAACATTTTCGCGGGATTTTCTCAGGAAGAAGTTGATCGTTTGTTTAAAGCGGCGGCGATTGCCGCTGATAAGGCGCGTATTCCGCTTGCTAAAATGGCTGTTGAAGAAACGGGTATGGGTGTCGCGGAAGACAAGGTAATAAAAAACCATTTCGCCTCAGAATATATCTATAATGAGTACCGCGATACAAAAACTTGCGGCGTGATTGAGGAAGACAAGGTTTTCGGCATTAAAAAAATTGCCGAACCTATAGGGATTATCGCGGCGGTAATTCCTACTACGAACCCGACTTCTACGGCGATTTTTAAATGTCTTTTAGCACTTAAAACGCGAAATGCGATAATAATTTCACCTCACCCCCGCGCTAAACGCTGTACTATCGCGGCGGCTAAAATTGTGCTTGAGGCGGCTGTAAAAGCGGGCGCGCCTGAGGGGATTATCCGCTGGATTGATATACCGAATCTTGAAATGACTACCCTTGTAATGAAAGAAGCCGACCTCATTTTAGCTACGGGCGGTCCGGGTATGGTTAAATCCGCCTACAGCAGCGGCAAACCCGCTGTGGGTGTCGGTGCGGGGAATACCCCTGCCGTTATTGATTCCACTGCCGATGTAGAGCTTGCCGTAAATTCAATTATTTTATCAAAAACTTTCGACAACGGTATGATTTGCGCCTCCGAACAGTCGGTTATCATACTTTCGGACGTTTACGAAGCGGTGAAATCCGAATTCATAAAACGCGGCTGTTATATTTTATCGCCCGAAGAAACCGCTAAAGTGCGGAAGACCATCATCATAAATAACTCCGTAAACGCTAAAATCGTTGGTCAAACCGCTGTAAAAATCGCAAAAATGGCAGGGGTTGAAGTGCCCGAACACACGAAAATTCTTATCGGCGAAGTCGAGAGCGTAGATATTTCGGAAGAATTCGCGCACGAGAAGCTGTCGCCTGTGCTCGCTATGTACGTAGCACATAGCTTTGAAGAAGCTGTCGCGAAAGCTGAGCACCTTATTGCAGACGGCGGTTATGGGCATACATCGTCTGTGTACCTCAACCCGCAAACCGAAACCGAAAAAATAAAAATTTTCGGCGAGAGAATGAAGACCTGCCGAATCCTTATAAATACCCCGTCCAGTCAGGGCGGTATCGGCGGACTCTATAATTTCAAACTCACCCCGTCGCTAACCCTCGGCTGCGGTTCATGGGGCGGCAACTCCGTTTCCGAAAATGTCGGCGTAAAACACCTCTTAAATATAAAAACAATGGCTGAAAGGCGTGAAAATATGCTTTGGTTCAGAGTGCCCGAAAGGGTTTTCATAAAACGCGGCTGTCTGCCGTATGCTTTAGATGAACTGGGCGAAAAAGGCATTAAGCGCGTATTTTTGGTTACGGATGAATTCCTTTTCGCGGGCGGTTTCACGAAATGTATCACCGATAAACTGAATGAACTGGGTATCGACCATACGGTTTTCTGTGACGTAAAGCCCGATCCGACGTTATCATCAGCGATAGACGGCGCAAAATCTATGCAGTCTTTTAAGCCCGATGCCATTATAGCTATGGGCGGCGGTTCTCCGATGGATGCCGCGAAAATCATGTGGGTTTTATATGAACACCCAGATGTTGATTTTGAAGATTTGGCAATGCGATTTTCGGATATAAACAAGCGCATATATAAATTCCCGAAGATGGGCGAAAAAGCCTATTTCGCCGCAATCCCCACGACTGCCGGTACAGGCTCCGAAGTAACGCCTTTCGCGGTAATTACAGACGACAACGGTATAAAATATCCGCTTGCCGATTATGAACTGCTGCCGAATATGGCTATTGTTGACCCTGATTTGATGGACAATGCCCCTAAAGGCTTAACCGCCGCCTCGGGGATTGATGCCGTTTCTCACTGCTTAGAAGCCTACGCTTCCGTTATGGCTACCGAATATACAGACGGGCTTGCGCTGAAAGCACTCAAAACGTTATTTGAATTTTTACCCCGCGCCTATGAAAACGGTGCGGCAGACCCCGAAGCCCGCGAAAAAATGGCAGATGCGGCGACTATCGCCGGAATGGCGTTCGCCAACGCATTCCTCGGTATAAGTCACTCCTTAGCCCACAAATTAGGTGCATACCACCATATCCCACATGGAATCTCAAATGCTTTAGTGATTGATGAGGTAATCCGCTTTAATGCCACAGATACACCCGTAAAACAAGCGGCATTCCCACAGTATAAATACCCCAAAGCGAAAGAGAGATACGGTGAAATTGCGGACTACCTCGGTGTTAAGGGGAATTCCCCTGATGACAAGGTTGAGGGACTTATAAAACTTATAGATGAACTCAAAGAAAAAATCGGTATTAAAAAGACGATTGCCGATTATGGTGTAAAAGAGGAGGACTTCCTCTCGTCACTTGACGAAATGACCGAAAACGCGTTTGACGACCAGTGTACGGGTACAAACCCGCGTTATCCGCTGATGTCGGAACTTAAACAGTTATATTTAAATGCATACTACGGCGAACACAAAGAGGTTTGAGGGGAGAAACAAAATGGATTTCAAATTAATTTCACAGAGGAAATTTAAGGCTGTCTACCGTGACGGCGAACGTACTGCAAAGGTTTTTGATGAGAGTTATTCAAAGGCAGATATTCTCAATGAAGCGTTAAACTTAGCGCGGGTTGAGGAGACTGCACTCAATGTCCCGAATCTGCTTGAAGTTTGTATGATAGACGGGAAATGGGCTATCGTCACGAAATTTATTGAAGGTGTACCTTTATCGGAACTGATGGCTCAAAATCCCGATAAGATTGATGAATACCTTGACAGTTTTGTCGATCTTCAAATGTCCGTTCACGCGAAAAAATGCCCCGGACTTCGCAAGCTCAAAGACAAAATGGCGGCGAAAATTTCCGAATCTGCTCTTGACGGCGATACCAAATGGGAACTCTCAATGCGCCTTGAGGGAATGCCCACAAAAAACCGCCTCTGCCACGGCGATTTTAACCCCGAAAATATTATAATTACACCCGACGGAGCACCCTTTATACTCGACTGGGCACACGCCACACAAGGCAACTCTTCCGCCGACGTTGCGCGGACATACCTGTTATTCTGCCTTAAAGGTAACACCGAAACAGCAGATAAATATTTCAATCTCTACTGTAAAAAAAGCAACCGCGACAAACGCTACGTCCAAAAATGGCTCCCCATAGTTGCCGCCTCCCAATCCGTAAAAAACAACCCCGAAGAACAAGAATTCCTGAACAAATGGACAGACGTAGTGTGGTACGAGTGACCGAGTCACTGTCAATTCGCGATGGAAGTCTTTCAGTACGTCACGATGCACACCGCGTAGAAGCGAATATTAAAAATCTCATTACCGCCTTAAAGGAGGTAATGAGATTTTTTGTTTTATCCTTATTTAATACTAATATGCATTTAAAGAATTGATTGAATTTGCTTAAAAAAGCGGGCGACCGAGGGCGGTCGCCCCTACAGACCAAAATTATTTTAAATACAATTTGTAGGGGCGGGCGCCCCGCCCGCCCGCACATCATTTCATTTTTTTATTGCATATTAGTATAACTTCTAACATCTGACCTCTTACAGCTTAAATTTTGAAACCTCTTCACTTAAATTATCGGCTTGGGCTGAGAGTTCTTCGGAGGCGGCTGAGGTTTCTTCTGCGGTTGCGGCGTTATTGTGTACTACAGACGAAATCCTTGAAATAACCTCGGAGATATTGTGAATATCTTCATTTTGGCTGACTGTCGCTTCTGAAATAAGGTCAACGCCCGAGAGGGTATCTTTTGATTTTTCTTCTACCTGATGCATAGCTTCCGCTGTCTTTTTAGCAATCCCCTGACCCTTGTTAACAGCAGTTATGGATTGCTCAATCAAAGCAGATGTGTTTTTAGCGGCTTCTGCGGACTTGTTCGCAAGGTTTCTGACCTCATCTGCTACAACCGCAAAGCCCTTTCCTGCTTCTCCTGCACGTGCCGCTTCTACAGACGCGTTTAGTGCTAAGATATTGGTCTGGAATGCGATATTATCAATAACGGCAATAATCTTCCCGATTTCGTCAGAAGCGTTTGTAATCTCTTCCATTGCCTCAAGCATCTCATCCATATTCTTATTAGACGTAATAAGAAGACTTTCGGCTGAATCGGCATTCTTTTTAGCTTCTGCTGAATGACTCATATTTTGTTCTGCGTGTGCGGCAATGCTCGTTATGGTTTCCTGTAAGCTTTCAATTGATTGAGTTTGTTCGGAAGCACCGTGTGCTAACTCGGACGACGCATTAGCTACATGGGCTGCTGCCGAGTGAACTTGTTCTGATGAAGCGGTAATCTGTGTTAACGTATGGCGCATAGACGATATAACGCTCTCTAAACCCCGTTTGAGCGGCATAAATTCGCCCTGATAGCCGAGTTTAAGCGAAACCCTCATATCGCCTGTTGACATAACAGAGAGTGTTTCCGAAACCTCTTTAATATAAGCCGTATATTCATTCAAACGCTTTAAGATATTTGATGTCGCAACCGCGAGTTTCCCTAAATCAGATGTACCCATATGACTTTCGGCGATTTTTATTCCGAAATCACCGTCGGCTATTCTTTCCGAAACTTTAGTGATATATCTTATCTGCCATAAAATATAGCTGAATATAATAATCGAAAGAACTGTAATCGCAATCGCGACAATAATCACAATCAGTTTCGCAGTGTCATTAACCTGATGGAAATCTTCATCATTGGCTGCATTTGAAGCTTCTGCATAAACTTCTAAAATTTCAGTAGCCGTATTTATGTAGTCGCGGATAGTTTCAAACTGTGCCTGATGGGTTTCCCAGTCGCCCTCTGTCGGCGTTTTTACAGACCACGAATCCTGATAAGCCTTTATATCAGCGTCAAATTTCTTTCGGATTTCTTCTACAGTCAAGCCGAGTGTTTCGTGTTTTGTACTTTTGTAGAGTGCCTCATCTTTCGCCATATAGTCAAAAGCGGCGGTTACGCGTTCGATAACCTGAGCTAAGTTATCGTCAAAATCAGCCGTATAGCTCTGGAGAGCTTCACTCGAAATCTCTGCGCCGTCATTATGCGCTTCAATTTCCGCTACATATGCCTGATAGAAGTCGCGGTCGGCATTTATAAGCGATGAAGAAGACTGATATAAAGTCGTATAAAGCAGCGTTTCGGTCTTTTCATAAGTCGCCTCAGATGTACCTGTTATGTAGAATCCTAAAATCAACAAAGCGGCAATCGACGGAATAATCAGAAATAATAGTTTGATAATAAGAGGGATGTTTTTAAAAAGCTTCATAATAAGAACCTCACATTCTTTTCCCGAAGATAATCGTAATATAACATATTTTAATGTTCCAACAACCCTATTATAAGTTATATGGTAAAAAAGCTCTATTGGTTCATTAATAACAAATATGTACGTATTAAGAAAATTCAAAAGTTTCGGAATAAAATTTTTATACATCTGGTGTACATATACAATAAAATAATTATAGTCGATTTTCGTAAATTTGTCAAGCCGTTTTGAAAAAAATAATGTTTCTATTTGGGTTGACTTTTTCATAATTTTAGTGTAAAATAAGATTATTAATAATTTCTCTTACATTGGTTAAATATAACGTGAACGACCTTTTATATACAATAAAATCAGTATTTAACAGTATCCTGCCGATTCAGGTTGTAGACATTATAGATATCGGTGTAATGGCATATCTGATTTACTGCGGGATAAAGTTTGTGCGTGAAACCCGCGCCGGCGGGCTAATCCGCGGTATTATTATACTTGCCGCCGCGTATCTGCTTTCGGGATTTTTGAGAATGAAAGCCATCTCCTTTATCATGGAGAATCTCTTTAATGTCGGGCTTTTGGCGATACTTATACTCTTTCAGCCTGAACTGCGCCGAACCCTTGAAAAAATGGGACACAGCAAAATCTCAAAAATGCAGATTTTTTCAAGCACAGACAAGGACGATACGGCGAATTCCGTATGGCGGCAGCCTATCGAGGCTATCTGCGATGCCTGTGAGGACCTGTCTGCAACGCTTACGGGTGCTTTAATCGTTATTGAACAAGAGAGCAAACTCGGTGAGCAGATAGCGACAGGCACTGTGATTAACGCCGTCCCCAGCAAGGAACTCTTCGGGAATATTTTCTACCCGAAAACACCGCTTCACGACGGTGCTGTTATAATGCGCGACGGTATGGTTTTAGCGGCGGCTTGCTTTTTACCGAAACCCCAAAAAGAAGAACTCATTAATAAGGCACTCGGCTCGCGTCACCGTGCGGCAATCGGTATGTCCGAAAACTCCGATGCTTTGATTATAGTTGTTTCGGAAGAAACGGGTGCTATTTCCGTAGCCGAAAACGGCGAACTCAAACGCGGATTTACACGTGACAGCCTAAAGCGTTTCCTGCGCGGCGCTCTAATCCCGCAAAATTCGTCAAAGAGTCAAAAAGCGGCAAAAGCGGCAAAAGTAACAGGAGCATCGAAAAAAGGAGGCAAATCTGAATGAACAACTTCTTAAAACGCCTCTCCGACAAATTTTCAAGGCTGATGGAACAGGATGTATTCATCATTCTGCTCTCGATTTTTTCTGCAATAATTATTTGGTTTATTATTTCTGTCAGCGTATACCCCACGATTGAGCGGGAACTCTTTAATGTTCCTGTAGTTGTTAATATGCTCGGTACACAGGCGGAAGCTAATAATATGGAGGTTTCAGGGCTTTCCGTTCAGACTGTTGCTGTTCATATTTCGGGCGAACGCGCACAAGTCGGAGATATTACAGCAGATGATATTCAGGCTGTTGTTTCGGCAGATGTTGTTGCCTCGCCTAAAGAATATTCGCTTAAAGTGGATATAATAAGCAAAGACGGGCGCAAATTCGATGTCTTGGCGATTGACCCGCCGATGATTGATGTAGAATTCGACAGGATTACCTCAAAAGAAGTCCCCGTAAAAGTAGATACGTCAAATATAATCCCGGCTGAAGGGTATTATACGGATGATGAATATATCGTTATCGCCCCCTCTGTTGTAACTGTAACAGGCACAGATACACTCGTTGAGAGTATAACGGAAGTAACCGTTGCCCTGCCTGACGATATGCCGAGTGACCGCAGTTTTGAAACCGTTTCAAGTGATTATAAGCTCTATAACGGCGATTTTGTGGTAGAGGACAGTCAAGCCGACATAACGCTTGACCGCTCAAGTTTTAATATAAGTGTTCCGATTTACAGAAAACAGACCGTCTCTTTGGATGTAACATTCACAAATTACCCGAAATCATTTGATTTAGACCTTTTCAGAGATAAATTAAAATTCTCGATAAGTCAGCTTGACATAGGCACACTCAATGCTCCGGCTGAAATTACGTCAATAAATATCGGCAATATTGATATGCGGTTCGCCGACCTCGGCAGTGCGTTTACGTTTGACACCGCTTCATTCTTGCCTGAGGGTTATGACAATTTATCGTCGATAGACCGTGTAACGGTGACGTGCCCGACTACAGCGGACGGTTACGTCAAACGGGTATTTTATATCTTAGCGCGTGATATTCAGCTGACGGGGCGGCTGCCGCAGTATAACTACAGTATTATTTCATCAGGCGTTACGGCGACATATATCGGGCTTGCTTCCGATGAATTCACCGCCTCTGATATCGTCGCCAATGTAGATCTCAACACAAACCCGATTTCCGGTCCCGGGGATTATAAACTCACAGTCGATTTATCCGTGCCCGGGTTCCCCGACACATGGATTGTCGCAAGCGAAGGCGTAGCAACACCGAAAGTATCGGTTACAGTCAGCTAAGCGGGCGACCCGCAGTCAATTCGCGATGGAAGTTTTTCTGAACGTATAGATGC
>JAISHV010000097.1 GCA_031262495.1 Ruminococcus sp. | reverse complement strand
GTAAATGAATATACTGTAGAAGCGGGCAGACCCGATACGTTTTCGGCGGAAAAACTGCAAATTTTAAAAAAGCATGGTGTACGCCGCATTTCGGTTAACCCGCAGACCACAAATGATACAGTTTTAAAAAATATCGGGCGCAGACATACGGCGGAAGATTTTTTTAGTGCTGTAAAACTGTCGCGTGAGAATGGATTTGATAATATAAACGCCGATATTATTGCGGGTTTGCCCGGGGATAATTTCGAGTCGTTTGTAAAATCTATTGACGATTTGTTGAAATTCGACCCTGAGAGCATAACGCTACACACATTGACGTATAAACGTTCGTCGGATTTGTTCAAAGGGGATAAAGGTTCTGAAACGTTTTCGGCGGCGGAGCAGGTTGACTATGCCGAGAGAAAATTGCCGCAAATGGGTTTAAACCCCTATTATCTCTATCGTCAAAAAAACACAGTCGGGAATCTTGAAAATGTCGGTTATGCTAAACCTGAATTTGAGAGCCTTTATAATATTTACATAATGGAGGAAAATCAAAACATTTTAGCGTGCGGCGCGGGCGCGTCAACTAAACTTGTGAACCCCAAAACAGGACTGATAAACCGCATTTTTAATTTTAAATATCCGTATGAGTATATTGCGCGGTTTGACGAGGTAATTTCAAGAAAAGAAAAAATCCTCGAATTTTTCCGCGCCGAAAGTATGAAGGAGCAGATATGAGCGTTGATTTTGATAAAATCGTAACAAAAACCGTAAACGGCGCAAAGGTTGTAGCCGGGAAAGCCGTAGATGCGGCAACTGAATTCGCGGACTTCTCACGCGCTCAGATCGAGCGGGCGGCATTGCGCGACAAAATAAAAGACCTCTACCGCGAACTCGGGAGGCTTTACTACAGCCGTTGCAGCGGTGAAACTGTTGACGGTGCGGCAATGACGCACGTTATCGAAGAAATCGACAAACTCTACGCCAATATGAAAGAAACCGACGGCGTAGTGACAAAAACCAAAGGCAAAATCTGCGGGTTTTGTAATGCTAAAAATGAGCCGTCAAACTTGTTTTGTGTTAAATGCGGGGAGAAACTGTAGCCGGTGCCCCGGCAGGGCTGATTCGCGATGGGAGTCTTTCATATCGCTTTATATGCTCACCGCGTAGAAGATTTATCGAATTTTAAGAAAAAATAACAAACGCCCGATTTTCAGCCGAAAACCGGGCGTTAATATTTTAATAAATTTTACAAAATCCCGCGCATAAACAGCCGCCCCAACAAGAATGACAGCGAACCAATATTTACAACATCAATTAAGAAGAAAATCGTCCAAAAAACCACAGCAATATTTTTATCTTTGATGAAAGCTTCTTTGGAGCACAACCCACAGGCAAAGAACAAGAACAGCGTGAATAACGTCAGTGAAATAACCATATTCGGAATCGAAGACTCCACGCCGTTAATCATTAAAACAGCCGAAACAGCCAGTAACACAAAATCTATACATAATTTTGCGCCGAGCAGAGTTTTGTGTAAGACTTTTTTATTGTTCATAATCTATCTTTCTTTCTTTCTGTAAAATTTGTTTTCCATAATTATTATATATTATTCTGAAAAAGATGTCAAGGATTTATAGAAATTTTTTATTTCCTGTAAAATAAATTTACCCCGAAAAACCCCTTGACTTTTAAAACAAAAAATGATATAATTTAATTTATATAAATTTATTTTTAAAAGGACTCAAAAATTATGATAAATATAACGCTCAAAGACGGCAGTATCAGGGAGTTTGAAGCCCCCCTCAAAGCCGCTGAAATTGTAAAATCCATCAGTATGGGACTGTATAGAAATGCTTGCGCTGTCAAAATCGACAATATTTTCTATGATTTACACACTGTAATAGACAAAGATTGTTCATTTGAGGTTGTCGGATTTCACGACGACGCTTTTTGTCGCGAAACATTCAATCATACTGCCTCCCATATTTTGGCTCAGGCAGTTAAACGCCTTTACCCGACCGCGAAACTCTCGATAGGTCCTGCTATTGACGACGGTTTTTATTATGATTTTGACGTTGAACCGCCCTTTACGCCTGACGACCTTGTTAAAATCGAAGCCGAAATGAAGAAAATTATCAAAGAGGATATTCCGCTTGAGAAATTTGAATTGCCTGTAGATGAAGCTATCAAATTTTTAGAAGAAAAGGACGAGCCTTACAAAGTTTTATTGTGTAAAAAGCACGCCGACAAGGGCGAAGCTATAAAATTTGTAAAACAGGGCGATTTTACCGATTTGTGCGCCGGACCGCATATGATGTCAACAGGACTTGTGAAAGCGGTGAAACTCACAAACGCAACCGGGGCATACTGGCAGGGCGACTCAAAGGGCAAACAGCTTACCCGCGTTTACGGTACGGCTTTCCCGAAATCCTCCGAACTTGAAGAACACCTCAATAAACTTGCCGAAGCCCGCAAACGCGACCACAACAAATTAGGGCGCGAACTCGAATATTTCACGACGGTTGACGTAATCGGACAAGGCTTACCGGTTATGCTCCCGAAGGGTGCGAAGGTAATCCAACTTCTCTCTCGCTTTGTCGAAGACGAAGAGGAACGCCGCGGCTATACTTTGACAAAAACGCCGTTCATGGCGAAATCTGACCTCTATAAAATTTCAGGGCACTGGGATCACTACCGCGACGGTATGTTTGTTTTAGGCAATCCCGACGACGAGGCTCAAGGCAAAGAGGTTTATGCTTTGCGCCCGATGACGTGTCCGTTCCAGTATCAGGTATTTTTAAACCGCAAGCGTTCCTACCGTGATTTGCCGATGAGACTCGGCGAAACTTCAACGCTTTTCAGAAATGAAGACAGCGGCGAAATGCACGGACTTATCCGCGTTCGTCAGTTTACGATTTCAGAGGGGCATATTATATTGCGCCCCGAACAGCTTGAAGAAGAATTCAAAAACTGCTTAGAGCTTGCGAATTTCATGCTTGAAACAGTCGGACTCGCAGAAGACGTATCATATCGTTTTTCACAGTGGGACCCCGCTAACCGCGAAAAATACGAAGGTACGCCTGAACAGTGGGAAGAAGCACAAGGCATTATGGGTAAAATCCTTGATGATTTAGGATTAAAATACAGTATTGGTATAGATGAAGCCGCATTCTACGGTCCGAAATTAGATATCCAGATACGGAATGTCTTCGGCAAAGAAGACACGCTCATAACTATCCAGATTGACCAAATGCTTGCACAGAAATTCGGAATGGAATATGTAGATACCGACGGCAAAATGCGCACGCCTTATATTATACACCGCACCTCAATCGGCTGTTATGAGCGGACTTTAGCACTTTTGATTGAAAAATACGCCGGGGCATTCCCGTTGTGGCTGTCGCCTGAACAGGTGAGAATCTTACCCGTGACAGACCGCGCAAAACCCTATGCAACCGAACTCCTAAAAGAACTGACTGCTTGCGGTATGCGCGTTACAGTCGATAACCGCAACGAAAAAATCGGCTTCAAAATCCGTCAGGCACAGCTTGAAAAAATCCCGTATTTCTTTATCGTAGGCGACAATGAAGTCAGTGATAATACAATTTCACTGCGTTCACAAAAAAACGGCGACCTCGGCGTAATGCCGCGTGACGACGTAAAACAAAAACTCATTACCGAAATAATGAATAAATCCCGCTGATTACCGCAAAACGGAATAAATGCGTTTGAGCTGTTTTGTATATTAATTTTTCGTTAAGATATTATTAAGTTTATGGAATCTGCTTGACTTCTGTGATGAATTATGATAGAATAATCATACAGTCAAATATTGAAATTAAATACTCGAAAATTTCACTTAACACCTTCGTACTATTACATTGTCTGCAATGCCGTAGTACGTCTTTTTTAAGCTGAAAAGATTTTTAAGTGAGGAAAACCCAATGAAACTCAGCCAAAAACTCCTGTTTCCCATTATAGCATTATCAGTAATATCTCTCGCTGTCGTAGGGTTTATCTCCCAAAGAGCGGCGGAAGAAGAAATCATGACGCGTTTCAATCATGAAGTTTCCGCTATCTTAAACACTACTACTTCTCAATTTAATCTGACTAATGAAACCACAGGTTTCGTACTTGACGAAGTCGGAAAGAAAAACGTAGCCTTAGCGCATACTGTTGCAAAACTCATTGATGCGGAAGTGCGTGCCGGCAATCACGCGGTGAATGACTTTGATTATTGGCAGTCTGTAGCAGCAGATCTCGGAATTACGGAGATTTGTATTATCCGTGCCGACGGTATTATTGTAGGCGGTAATATCGCAGCCTATGACGGCTTTGATATGAATTCCGGCGAACAATCAGCTGTCTTTATGGAAATCGTAAATGACACGTCGCTTGAAATTGTCCAAGAGCCCGGACCCAACGCCGCATACGGTACTATGATGCAGTATATAGGCGTTACGCGTGTAGACGAGCCGGGTGTAGTTCAAGTCGGTATTTCGGCTGATATGGTTGATGAGCTTGCCGCAAGGTTTAATAAGCAGACAGCTGTTGAAGGGCTTAAACTTGATGAGAATATAAAAATTGCCGTTGTTGACACTGAAGGCAGTTATGCAGCGAATAAAGATGCTTCAAAAGTCGGCAAAGCGGCAGAAGCGTGGGCAAAAGAAGTTATAGCAGACCCCGAAAAACTACATACAGTTGAAATTGACGGCGCGCCCCATTATGCCGAGAGTTTAAAGGAAGAATCGGGCGAATATACTTTGATAGCCGTTGAGGTAGATGAGATAACCGGCGGTACACAAAAGATTATCACGACTGTAGCGATTGTAATCGGCATTAGTGCGGTGTTATTAGCGGTTTTGATTATAATTCTGATTGAAACATCGGCTATTCACCCGATTAATGCCATTGTAACCAAAACTAAGAAGTTTGCGTCGGGTGACCTTCATCACGAGGGTACGTCAAAATTCAGCGGCGAGTTTAAGATATTAGCCGACAGTGTTGACGGTTTTTCAGACCGCGTAATTTCGTATATCAAAGAGATTACATTCCTTCTCGGCGAAATGTCAGAGGGCAACTATAACGTCAGTGTTAAACAAGACTATATCGGCGATTTTGCCCCCATCAAAGCGAGCCTTGAAACCATTATATCAGACATTAATAAGATTATGCACAATATCCGCGATGCCTCCGAGGGCGTGAGCCGTTCATCGGATGAACTCTCTCAAGGCGCACAGGAATTGGCGAACAACGTTTCCAGTCAAAATGAACACGCCGATGGTATCAGCCAAGGTCTTCATATCGTATCGACCGATACGAAAGAATCCACGGCGTTTGTTTCGGAAGTTCTTAAAGTGTCCGAGTTGACCGAAAAGCATATGGTTAATGCTATGGAACTGATAAAACAGTTATCGGCATCAATGGCATCCATTAAAGCAAGCTCCGAAAACATAATGCAGGTTACAAATACGGTAGACAGTATCGCATTCCAGACAAACATCTTAGCACTCAATGCCTCCGTTGAGGCAGCACGTGCCGGAATAAACGGCAAAGGTTTTGCCGTTGTCGCACAAGAAGTCCGCAACCTCGCTACAAAATCCGCCGAAGCCGTTAAGGAAACCACCGCTCTTGTTGATAAGAGTGTTCACGACATAAACGAAGGCAACGCTATAGTAAACAAAGCAGAAGACCGCTTTGAAGAAGCTATGAAAGCCTTTGAGGATATAAACGACAAGATTGCGCGCATAACCAAGCTTATATCCGGTCAAAACGAGTCTATTGCCGATATTACGCCGCGTGTAACCTCTATAACCGAAGCTATTCAGCAGACAGCGGCTCAGGCTGAAAATTCCGCCGCCCAGTCAGAAGAATTAACCGCTTTATCACATGAACTTGAACATTTAGTAGAAAAATTCAAACTCAAATAATAACAGCAACGATACGGATAAATTATTTCGGAATTTCAATTGACACCACACTTAAAAGCCGTAAATCCATTCACATTTACGGCTTTTTTATTGTATTAATAATTTTTTTTGCAAAAACTATTGAATTTCCTGTGAAATTATAGTATAATAATTTAGAAAACTTTGTACTCACAATGAATTCTGCGGAGAAATAATGCCAAATTTAACAAAAAGAAGCGAGCACTTCCCGGGCAATCCGGGCAAATTAGTACGGGCTTTGCCTTTTTTACTTGCGTTTTTTATTCCGGCTTTGATAGTCTTAGTAGCATATTTCGCATTCAGGATTGAGCCGTTCGGTGATGAATCCGTTTTAGTGCTTGACCTTAACGGGCAGTATGTATACTATTTTGAAAACCTTCGCGACGCATTCTGGGGCGACGGTTCGTTTGTAAATTCATTTTCACGAAACCTATCGGGCGAAATGATAGGGACATTCGCCTATTATTTGGCAAGTCCGTTTACGCTCATAGTAATGCTGTTTCCGCGTGCTTATATAACCGAAGCTCTGCTCATTATGCAGCTTTTAAAGGTCGGTTGTGCGGGGTTATCGTTTTATTTTTATATAAATCGTTCTCACGGTTTAAAAGGCAACAAAGGCGTTATCTTTGCTGTAATGTATGCCTGTATGGCGTATATGATTGTTCAGCTTATGAATCCAATGTGGATAGACGGGCTCATCTATCTGCCGCTTATTTGTTTTGCCATTGAACTGCTCATTGACCGCGGGAAGATGTTTTTTCTGATAATCATACTGAGCTTAATGTTCACGGCGAATTTTTATATCGGCTGGATGGTTGCTATCTTTTGTTGTGTATATTTTCTTGTCTATTATTTCTTTTTATCAGATGTAACACCCAATGAAAGCGTTTCACATTTTTTCCTGTCGGGTGTGAGGTTCGGTATAGGCGGCATATTGTCTGCCGGCGTTTCGGCATGGCTTTTGCTGCCGCTTTATTCAAGCCTTTCACTGGGGAAATTCAGCTTCACGACCCCAAACTTTACCCCAAAAGCCCAATTTGAAATCCTCAATTTCTTTAAAAATATGCTCCCGAATGCATATGACACGTGCCGCCCTGAGGGCAGCCCTGTCGTATATTGCGGTGCTGTAGCACTGCTTCTGGTACCGCTCTTTTTTATGAATGACAAAGTTGCATTACGGCGCAAAATAGGGTTCGGCGTACTCACGTTATTTTTGCTGCTGTCAATGTATATATCGACAATTGACGTAGTATGGCACGGACTTCAGCTCCCGAACTGGCTGCCCTACAGATATTCATTTATGTTCAGTTTCGTTGTTATCTTAATGGCGGCGGATTGTTTTAAGAATCTCAGCGGAATTACTCCTAAAAATATCGCAGCTGTAGCTTTCGGTTTGATTGTCTTTGTATTTTGGATTGACAAACAAAAATTCGAGGATATTCATCCCCTCGCCGCGATATGGTATACTGTAGCTTTAGCGGTTGTGTACGGTTTCCTGCTTTATTATGTAAAACGCCCGGGGAAAGCAAAAAGCATTGTCAAAGTCCTTATTGCCGTTACGGCGGTTGAATTTTTAATATCAACGACTTATAATATTTACCAAATTGACGGCGACGTAGCATATTCCAAACGCTCGTCATATAATCGCTATGTAACACTCGGGCGTGATACGATTGACAAATTATATGAAATAGACACGTCTCCGTTTTACCGCACGGAAATGAATTTTCACCGAACAGTGAATGATGCAATGGCGTTTGGCTCATACGGAATTACGCACTCGAATTCTACAATGAATTCGCCTGTTTTGGACTTTTTGCATAAGCTCGGTTTCGGCTACGGCGGGCATTATATCCAATACGGCGGCGGAACGTATGTTTCTGATTCAATCTTAGGTATAAAATATATCATTGAAAAAGGCACAACCCCAAAAGCTCCTGTCAGTGCCGCAGACCTTACGGAAAATGCATCGGAAAATGCCACCGCAAAACCGGCAGAAACCCCCGAAGCGGTTATAGCCCTCTCAAAACAATATGATACAGTTGTACTCGCAAACGGCGACGACACGGAAATTATGTATGTTTATGAGAACCCATATGCTTTACCGTTGGCGTATATGGTTGACGAAGAGATTTTAAATGTAAGTATTACTTCATCGAATCCGTTTGATGTACAAAATGAGCTGCTCTCGGCAATGCTTTCAAACCGTTATCAATTCTTCTTTAGACGGATTACGATTGATGAGACAATCCCCGAAAATGTAGTTAAATCAAGCTATGGTTCTCATATAAAATATGTTCCCGAAGATACGAACAAAAACGCTCAGATAGAATTTATGTTTACGCCGCCGACGGATGATATGGTCTACTGTTATTTCCCCGGTGTTTATGAGCGCAAGGTTAATCTGTGGCTTGATGACGAATTCCAGAACTACTATTTTGAGGGCGGCGACAAGGCAATTCAACAGCTCGGGCGTTTTACCCCCGAGTCACAACATTCGCTTATAATGACCATAACAGACAGAGATGAAGTGCTCTATACCGATGAAGAATTCTATTATCTTGACGAAAAATTATTTACATCTGCTATTGAAACCCTTAAAAAGGGCGGCATTAAAATTGATAAATTTACCGAAACCCATATCACAGGCACTATAACCGCTGAAAAAAGCGGTGTAATGCTCACAACTATCAGTAACGAACCGGGTTGGACGCTCTTTATCGACGGCATAGAAACCGAAATTATTCCGCTATGTAATGATGCATTAATCGGCGCACAGGTGAGCGCGGGTACACATACGATTGAATTGAAATTTTTCCCGCATTATATGGACTATGGTATTATCATAAGCATAATTTCCCTCGCGGCACTTATTATGATGGGCATATTCGAGTTCGGAGGAAAGAAAAAAGAACCCGAAACTGCTGTAACCCAAACACAACTTGAAGAGTTTTTCGTTCCCGAAACTGTTTCAACCCCCGATTTATCCGAAGATTTGAATAACGATAACTCTGATCTCCCGCCGCCGCCCCAAACAGACGAACCCGCTGAAACAACGCCTGATGAAATAGACAACACACCGGTTGATGAAGCGACCGAAACAACGGCTGACGAAGCGTCCCAAACAACGGCTGATGAATCGGTTGAAACACCGGCTGTTGAAGCGAACGAAACACAGGTTGACGAAGCAGACGAAAACCTCGAAAAACCCGAAAATGAATAAAACCGAAACACCATTAAGCGCGCCGATGGCAGAAGCCGTAAGGCTTGCACAGATTGCCGCCGAAAACGGCGATGTCCCTGTGGGTGCCGTGGTAACAGACCCTGACGGCTTGATAATCGGGCGCGGAATGAATACCCGCGAGGCTCAAAAAAACGCCCTTTCCCATGCGGAATTGACGGCGATTGATGAAGCTTGCAGGACACTCGGCGGCAGGCGGCTAATCGGCTGTACGTTATATGTTACACTTGAGCCGTGCCCGATGTGTGCGGGGGCTGTCATTAATGCGGCAATGAAAAAAGTAGTTTTTATTGCCAAAAACCGCAAATTCGGCTCGTGCAGTCCTGACAGTATCGTGAATCTATTTGATTTGCCGTACCCTGTGAAGCGCATACAGACAGAGACCGAAAGCAGCGGCGAATACCTGTGTTTGTTATCTGATTTTTTCGGCAATCTGAGAAAAAATAAATCTATGTATACTGTAAATTTTATTGAAGCACATACTGATTCTCAAATCAAGCGTTTAGCAGCAATGGCGAAAGACATCTGGACAGAAAAGTATTACCCGCTTATCGGCTCAGCTCAAACGGACTATATGGTTCGTAATTTCCAATCGGAGGAAGCTATAAAGCGGCAAATTCATGATGAACACTATAACTATTTAATAATTCAAAAGAACAATGAAGACTGCGGTTATATCGCGGTAAAAGAAGACGGCGACAGGTTATTTTTGTCAAAAGCATATGTTTACAGACATTTAAGAGGACAGGGATTTTTCAGACAAGCGGTAGATTACATCAAAGGTATTTCAAAAACCCGAGGTTTACGGGCGGTTTGGCTGACGGTGAATAAGAGAAATGATTCAGCCGAAATCTATAAACACTTGGGATTTATAAAAACAGGGGAGGGGAAAACAGATATCGGCAGCGGTTTTTTTATGGATGATGATTATTACGAGTTAAAAGTGACAGAATAATATAAAATCATCATAAAAAGGAAACCGAAATGTTCTTTATAAAAAAACTCAAACGTATGAAAAATCGTGCCGCAGCAAAACTGATACTGAAATCAGCAGTAAATTCCTTAATCGGAACTGCAAATAAATTCGGCGGTATCGAAGGCGAATTTGATATCGGACAGAGCGGCGTTGTGAAAATTTGCACAAAAAATGTCAATGACACCTATGACAACCCTGCACTGAAAGTCGAGTTCAAGAAAGCCCAACCCCAAAAATCAACCAAGAAAATTTTAACAGTAGCTTTGATATTGGTAATTTTACTTGCAGTATTAAACAAAAAAGATAAAAATTGATTTTAAAACTATAGTGTTTACACTAAAATAGAATATATATGCCTTTTTTATAAATTAGATAAAAATATTTAACAATACGCTTTTTTGAAGTTTATTATATGTTCATAAACATACAGTAAAATATAATTATCGTGATTTCACGGTATGAACACACGAGCCATATAAATCTGACACATTGTCAGATATTCGGCTATTAGCTTTACTGAGAGTATAATCGCCATTGGGCGGCGATAACTTGATGAAAGCATAAGAGGAGAATAAAATGGAAAAGAAAACCAACAAACCAAAACTGCGCCTGCGCGATTTAAGACTGGATAATGATTTATTCCAAAAACACGTTGCAGACTTCCTGACCTGTACGCAGCAAACCTATTCAAGGTATGAGACAGGCGAACTCGAACCGAGTCTGAGCGTATTAGCAAAATTATCCGTCTTCTATGACACAAGCGTTGACTATATAATGGGTCTGACAGACGAACACAAACCCTATACGAGGATTGTAGTCGATACAGAGAACAACAAAGAGGTAAGTGTTTAGAGGTTAGATTTCAACACAGAGGACAGAGGACAGATAATGACAGCCTTGTGTTTTACCTAAAATAGTATACATAAACGGGCGGCGTAACAACGCCGCCTTTCAATTCGTAAATACTTATTTTTTCAAAATAAACTGAAAAATCATAATCTCACATCTAACTTCTAACCTCTTACATCTATGTTGTCATTAAAATGTAATTAAGTTTACAAATTTAAGTTTATGCATTTTTTTTTCTAAAACACTTCCATTTCATAAAGATTTGTGGTATACTAAATAGGCGGACTTTCGGTTTGTCCGAAAAATCATCAAAATTCATCAAAAAATGATAAAAACAGGATGTATACACTTGGATAAATATATAATTAAGGGCAAACGCCGTCTTAGCGGCGAAGTTGAGATAAGCGGTGCAAAAAACGCCGCAGTGGCGATAATTCCGGCTGTAATTTTGTCGGACGAACCTTGTGTTCTTGAAAATGTACCGAATATCAGCGATGTATCTATAAGCCTTAAAATCCTCTATGAATTAGGTGCTCAGATTGAGTATATAAACGACACTACGATAAAAATTGATGCTACGCAGATAAAGGATACTGTAGTACCGTATGAATTAGCCAAACTGATGAGGGCTTCGTATTATTTTTTAGGCACTCTGTTCGGCAAATATAAAAAGGCGCGAGTATCTATGCCCGGCGGGTGTTATCTCGGCGACAGACCTATTGACCAGCATATCAAGGCGTTTGTTTCACTCGGCGCAACAGCGGCACTTGACCACGGTATGGTAGATATAACCGCAGATGAAATTTCAGGGACTTCCATTTTTTTTGATATGGTGACAGTGGGTGCGACAATAAATACCATTCTTGCAGCTTGCAGAGGTACGGGACTCACGGTAATAGAGAATGCGGCGCGTGAACCGCAGATTGTTGACGTAGCGAATTTCTTAAATTCAATGGGCGCAGAAATTATGGGCGCGGGCACTGACGTAATCAAAATCAGAGGCGTAAATGCTCTCCACGGGACAACCTATTCGATTATACCCGATCAAATCGAAGCCGGAACATTTATGGTTGCGGCGGCGGCGACAGGCGGGGATGTGATTATAAAGAACGTTATCCCCAAACACTTAGAACCGATAACTAACCGCCTTGCTAAAATAGGCGTAAATATAGAAGAATTTGACGACAGTATACGTGTGACTTGTGAAGGACCTTTTGTAAAGACGAATATCAAAACAGCACCCCACCCGGGTTTCCCGACTGATATGCAGCCGCTTATCGCAACACTTTTGTGTTTTGCCGAGGGCGCAAGTATTATTACAGAGGATATTTTTGACGACAGATTCAGATATGTTGACGAACTCCGCCGTATGGGCGCAGAAATTTCAGTTGACGGGAAAGTAGCCGTAATAGACGGCGTAGGCGAACTCTTGGGCGCACCTGTCTCCGCACCGGATTTACGTGCGGGCGCGGCACTCATAGTCGCCGGATTGGCAGCTAAGGGTGTCACGGAAATTGAGAATATTCAGTTTGTAGAGCGCGGATATGAGGATATTGTATTCAAACTCCGCAGCTTGGGTGCTGAAATTGAAAAAGTCGAAGTGATTACCGATGTAACCCTCAACAGTCAGAAGATTGTTAACGGCTAAAAAAGCGGGTTTATTCGGATTTTCAGTAGCTTTGACTTTGCTGAACACTATTTTGAAATAATATTACAGAAAAAGAGTTGTATAGAATTTGGTTTTTTCGGAATTAATATTTATTTATGGATTTCTCCCGCTCTTTTTACTTCTGTATTTCCTCACCAAAAATAACAATTTCCGCAACGTCGTTTTAGTCGTATTCTCATTGATTTTTTACGCATGGGGTGAACCTGTATGGGTTTTGCTGCTGATTTTCTCTACCCTTGCGGACTATTTCAACGGGCTTTTCATCGAAAAACACCAAGGCACGAAAAACGCAAAGTGGGGTGTTGTTGCCTCACTTTGCGTGAATTTAGGATTACTCGGCTTTTTTAAATATGCCGGGTTTTTTCTCGGTATTTTTGAGGGTATTACAGGGCTTGAAATCCCCTATAACGCCCCCGACCTGCCGATCGGGATAAGTTTCTATTCATTTCAGTCCATCTCATATACAGTCGATGTATTTCGCGGGAAAGTCAAGGCTCAGCGTAGTTTCCTGAAGTTCTTGATGTTCATCTCCATGTTTTTTCAGCTCGTGGCAGGACCTATCGTGTGTTATGACACAATCGAAAAGCAAATCGAAAAGCGCGATATCTCTGTCGAGAATTTCTCACGCGGTTTAATAAGATTCTGTGTAGGTTTGGGCAAAAAGGTTTTAATCGCCAACCAAATGGGTGCGCTTGCGGATATGTTTTTGATGAAAGAAACCCCGACAAGCGTTTTCGGCGCGTGGTTCGGTGTAATTAGTTTCGCATTGCAGATTTATTATGACTTTTCGGGATATTCCGATATGGCGATCGGTATGGGTCAAATGGCGGGATTTCATTTCCTCGAGAACTTCAATTACCCCTATATCTCACGCTCGGCGACTGAATTCTGGCGGCGATGGCATATCTCTTTGGGCAGTTTCTTCCGCGAATATGTCTATATCCCCTTAGGCGGAAACCGCCGTCACCAATTCATGAATTTAGCCATTGTCTGGGCATTAACAGGATTTTGGCACGGCGCATCGTGGAACTTCATCTTTTGGGGCTGTTTCTGGGGATTATTCATAATAATTGAAAAGCTTTTCCTCAATAAAGCACTTGAAAAAATACCGGCAGTTTTCTCCCATATCTACTTAATTTTTATAGCACTTATAGGCTGGGCAATCTTCTATTTCACCGACTTGAATCAGTTGTGGACATACATTCAGGCGATGTTCGGGAACACCTACTATTTCTCGGACGAACTTGCGAAAACCGAATTCCTAAACAATATTTTCGTGATAGCTTTAGCCGTAATTTTCGCCCTCCCCATAGTCCCGGCAGTGAAGAAATTCTTTGAAGACGAAAAACGCCGCAATTTAGGCATAGGACTCCAAACCGCCGCCGCGATATTCATGCTTATAACCTCATCTGTAATGCTTGTCGGGCAGACGAATAATCCGTTTTTATATTTCCGTTTTTAGCCGTTGCCACGGCAGGGCTAATTCGCGATGGAAGTCTTTCATAACGTTAAGATGCTCACCGCGTAGAGGATAAAACGTGAATAAAATATAACGCTGCGTTTTTAGTGTAAAACGCGGCGTTCATAATATTTTTTCGTGAATGTTGCTTGAAGTGAATATACAAAACGGGTGAGTAAGACTAATCAGACAAGTATCATGCCGCGCAGGGGGTGTGGGGGATTGGGGTGTCGGGGATAAGGGGGAGAGGGGGCGGCGGGGTAATACCGCCTCAGATAGCCGCCCCCTCTCCCCCTTGTCCCTGACAAGTTCATGCATACGTGACATTCACGACATTCATATTGACATTCATCCGACATTCAAACGGACATTCACAGACATTCATATTGACATCGCAGACCGACATTCAAACGGACATTCACATACTAAAATCTAACCTTTAACTTCTTTTTTCAAAAACCCCTTGAAAAAAAAAGAATAATATGCTATAATAAATGTAATCGTTTGTAAACCCACCGATTACATCAGAATTTCTTTAAAAAAGTCGGCTTGAACCATTTTACATAACTTGTCAGTACAAGCGATAATGTCTTATCATAGAGCAAAAACAGGATATTCGCAAATATTATAAGCCCCGGCACGAGGAATTGCCCTAAAAAGTCAAAATCCTCTAAGAATTCATCAAGCCCGAAAAGATACACGGCTATAGCTGCGGCGGAAATGACGGTTACGTTAAAAGCTAAGAGTTTTCCGGCTATTTCAAAAACTTTAGAGTGAATTTTTTCAAATAATACCTTTATTATCGGGTAACTGCCGAAAAAAACGGCAAAATATATTGAGGATTCCTTATTCGGCGTAATAAAAAACGAAAGTACAGATACGGCTAAATAAGTCAAAAAAGCCCAGCTGATACCGACTTCATCTAAGACGACATATATTAAAATCCCCGCATACAGCGGCAGAGCCATTGCTAAAATCGGGAATACCCCTGTCAAAAACATCAATAGCAGACAGGAAGCGGACATTACGCCGCCCAGAGAGACCTTATAGCTGAGTTTCTTCATTTTTCGGATTTTTCTTTTTCGGTGAATGAAATCCCGAAAATACGTAAAATTACATTTTTATCTGTTTGGATACTATATATTATACAAAAAAAAATGACATTTGTCAATAAATTATCGAAAATAATGATTTTTCGTATGAGCTAAGTTGTCAGCAAAAAACTTTTTCAGACAAGACCCTTGTTTGAAATTTAATTAAGGAAAGCAGGAAGACTATGGAAGTTTCTTACCGCAGAGAGCAAATTTCAGACGGCGTTTTTTATAACAAAATTTTGAAACCATCTGTCAAATTAAATTATATTAATATCTATATGATTACCCCGCTGACTGAAAAAACGGCATCTGATAATGCCTTTTTAGCGCAGTATCTTCCGGATGTAACGGCAGAATTCCCGACTCTAAAATCCCTTGAATCACAAATGGCGAAACTCTACGGGGCGACACTGTCGGGCAGTGTGTTGAAGATGTCAGATTGTCAGGTTTTGGTTTTTACTGCAAGCTGTATCAATGACCGTTATACTTTAGATAATGAAAAAGTTACGGCGCGAACCGCTGAAATTCTGTTTTCGTGTCTTACAGACCCGCTTATAGAGGACGGCACTTTTGACAAAGAAATTTTCGCTCTTAAAAAGCAGGAACTCATAGACGAAATTATGTCAGAAATTAACGAAAAACGCACATATGCCCGTTCTCACGCCGGCAGAGAGATTTATCGCGGCGAACCGGCGGCAATCCCGCAAAACGGGGAACTTCAAAACGCCGAGAAGATTACAGCCGAATCGGCGTATGAGGCTTTTAAAAATTTGATTAAAACGGCGGCGTTTGAAGTATTCTTTATCGGGCAGTCAGACGAAGATGCCGATAATATGCTTAATGAAATCGTAAAACCCGCGCTTAAGAAATTACCGCGTGATTACACAGAATTCACACGCTTTACGCGTTCAAAACTCAAAGAAACACCCTCAAATATCGTAGAAAAACTTTCCGTTGCCCAAAGTAAACTTGTAATGGCATATAAAGGCGACTGTGAGTCCGCACCCGTGAATCAGCTGCTGAACGCGGTTTTCGGCGCATTACCTGCCTCAAAACTCTTTATGAACGTTCGCGAAAAGATGAGCCTGTGCTACTACTGTACATCATTTTATAATGAACTCAAAGGTGTAATGAGTGTAGATTCAGGCGTTGAAGCAGAAAATGCCGCTAAAGCACAGGAAGAAATAGACAATCAGCTTAAAAATATAAAAAATGGTGAAATTTCTGATAATGAACTCACAGAGGCGAAAATTTCGCTTATAAACGCCTTGAGAACTGTCAATGACAGCCCCGCCGCCTTGTGTACATGGTATTTCGGACGTTGTTTTGAAGGCAAACCCGAAACCGCCGAACAGAGGATTGAAATTATTAAGCTTATAACCAAGAAAGACTTAACAGAAGCGGCGAAAACTTTAAAACTTGACACTGTATATCTCTTGACAGGCGATAACACGGAGGGCGGCGAAAATGAATAAGAAAATTTTTGAAAACAAACGCACAAATGAAACCTGTATTAAGATAGAGCACCCGTCGGGTTTGGATATTTACGTAAAACCCATGGAGAATTACGCCTCTGCGTACGCCCTTTTCGGGACCAAATACGGCTCAATTAACAACAGATTCAAAACGGACGACGAAGCGGATTTTATAACAGTCCCGGACGGTATTGCGCATTATCTTGAGCATAAACTCTTTGAGAATGAGGATTGCGATGCGTTTGCACGTTTTGCGAAGACGGGCGCGTCGGCTAATGCGTATACGTCTTTCGACCGTACGTGTTACCTCTTTTCAGCGGCTGATAATATCTATGAATCGCTTGAAATCCTGCTTGATTTTGTGCAAGCCCCGTATTTCACCGCCGAAACAGTTGCCAAAGAACAAGGCATTATAGGTCAGGAAATCAGAATGTATAACGACGACCCCACATGGGCGGTTGTCTTTAATATGCTGAAATCCGTCTATCACAATCACCCCGTGAGGATTGATATAGCGGGCACGGTTGAATCTATAGCAGAGATTACGCCTGAGCTTCTTTATAAATGTTACAACGCATTTTATAACCTCAATAACATGGTGCTCTCTATCGCCGGGAATGTTGACCCCGAAAGGGTAATTGAAATTTGCGACAAGATTTTGAAACCGACCCCCGACAAAGGCTTAAAATCCGAAGCTTTGCCTGAGCCGCTTGATGTAGTTCAAAAAGAAATTGAAGTTACGTCAGAGGTTTCTATACCGCTCTTTAATATCGGTTTTAAGGCAGTACCCGAAGAGGGCGTAAAGGGTTTAAAAGCCGAAACAGAGACAAATTTACTATTGTCGCTCTTAGCGGGTCCTACTTCAACGTTGTTTGAAAGCCTGTATGCCGAGGGGCTTATAAATTCCACGTTCTCGACAGAAGTTTTCAGCGGACCGGGTTATTTCACGTCAATTATGGGCGGCGAATCCCGCAACCCTAAAGAGGTACAAAAGCGCATCAATGCGGCGATTAATGACGCTCAACAAAACGGAATGGATATGACGGAATTCGAGTCCGTTAAAAAGGCATTTTACGGCGGATTAATCCGCGATTTAAACAAAGCAGAATCATATGCCTCGAATATGATAGTATCTGCATTTGACGGTGTAAGCCCCTATGACGCAATAGAGATTATTGCGCAAATTACCCCGGCGGACATTGAAGCGCGGCTGAAACGGCAATTCGACACCGAAAAATCGGCGATTTCTATAGTTAACCCTAAAGTAAAATAATTATCGGAAAAAAATCATGAATATAGTTGAATTCCCCAAACTCGGCTGGAGTTTTGATATCAACCCGGAAGCTTTTAAAATATTCGGTTTAAGTTTCAGATGGTATGCTATTATTATAGCTGTAGGCTTATGGCTTGCGGTAACGTATTGTTTCCCTAAAATCCGCAAAAACGGCATTGATGACGACAAAGCCTTTGATTGTATATTAGCAGGAGTAATCGGTGCTATAATCGGAGCGCGGGTTTATTATGTCATTATGACGCTTGATGAATATGAATGGACAATCGGGCGGTTTTTTTCTTACCGTCAGGGCGGACTCGCCATATACGGCGGTATCATCGGTGCGGTGTTGTTCGCATACATCATGGCGCGGATAAGGAAGATAAAATTCATACCGTTACTTGATATAGCGGCGTCGGGTTTCTTCCTCGGGCAATGTATCGGGCGTTGGGGGAATTTCTTCAACCAAGAGGCGTTCGGTTCAAACACGGACTTACCGTGGGGTATGAGCAGTCAGCGGATATATAATTACCTGATGTATAATCAATCATCAATTTTCGCCGAAACAGGCGTTTGGGTTCAGCCGGAAATGCCTGTTCACCCGACTTTTTTGTATGAAAGTCTGTGGTGTTTAATAGGATTCCTTATCTTGCATTTCTTTTCAAAAAGGCGCAAATTTGACGGCGAGTGTATATTATTCTACTGTTTGTGGTACGGCACAGGGCGGGCGTTTATTGAGGGACTCAGAACCGATTCGCTGATGATGGGCGGTATGAGAGCATCACAGGTTTTGGCGATTATAACCGCTGCTGCGGCTTTGGTACTTATTATTGTATTGCGGCAGAGGGCAATCAAAAACAATATCCCGCTTTATAAAGACACCGAAATCGGCAAAGCGACCACAGCAGAATGTATACGCCGTGATGAAGAAGAAAAGGAACTGACAGCTAAACGCAAAGCCGAAAAGAAAGCGTTAAAAGAAAAGGCGCAAACACTTAAAGCAGAAGAAAAAATCGTTATGGATGACGAACCGTCAGAAAATGAAGAAATTGAAGAAAATGATAAATCAGAATAAAGGAGAACCGAAATGAACGCTGAAATAATTGACGGCAAAGCCGTTTCGGCAAGCGTAAAAAACAGAATCGCTGTTGAAACCGCCGCGTTAACTGAAAAAAACGGCAGAAAACCCGGGCTTGCAGTAGTTATAGTCGGTGAAAATCCTGCCTCAAAAGTTTATGTAAATAACAAGAAAAAGGCGTGTGCGGAAGTCGGGTTTGAGAGTTTTGAATATGCTTTAGCGGAAGAAACCTCCGAAGAAGAACTGCTCAATTTGGTAAAAAAACTCAACGCCGACTCAAAAGTAGACGGGATTTTAGTACAATTGCCGTTGCCGCGCCATATAAGTGAGAACAAAATAATCAATGCAATAGACCCGAAAAAGGATGTAGATGCGTTCCACCCCGAGAATGTAGGGCATATAATGATAGGGGATTATTCGTTTTTGCCCTGTACTCCGGCGGGAGTTATGGAGCTTATCGCTTCGGCAGGTGTTTCGATTGAGGGTAAACATTGTGTGGTTATAGGGCGTTCAAATATCGTCGGGAAACCGATGTCGATGCTGTTGCTTCATAAAAACGGCACTGTAACTATCTGTCATTCCCGCACGAAAAACCTAAAAGAAATCACAAAAACCGCTGATATACTTATAGCCGCCGTCGGCAAAGCGTATTTTGTTACCGCCGATATGGTAAAAGAAGGTGCGGTAGTAATTGACGTAGGCATGAACCGCAACGCCGAAAACAAACTCTGCGGTGATGTAGACTATGAGAATGTAAAAGAGGTTGCGGGGTTTATAACGCCCGTCCCGGGCGGTGTCGGACCTATGACTATTGCTATGCTTATGGAGAATACATTAACAGCATACAAACAGAGGCGAGATTCTGAATGTCCGTGAATGTCCGTTTGAATGTCGTATGAATGTCATATGAATGTCTGTGAATGTCCGTTTGAATGTCAGAATGAATGTCGCGTTTGAATGTCGATATGAATGTCGTGAATGTCCGTTTGCATGAACTTGTCAGGGGTAAGGGGGAAGGGGGCGGCTATAGCGGCGGTATTAACCCGCCGCCCCCTTCCCCCTCACCCCCGACACCCCCCTCCCCCATCCCCCTGTAGGAGCGAATACCTTTTCTGTAGGGGCGACCGCACATTCTAAAACGCTGTGCGGTTTACTGATAAACGCGGCGTTCATAATCTGTACTCTGTACTCTGTACTCTGTATTCTACGTTCGTTCCCCGCTACAAAATCCATTTTGATTATTTATTATTACTCTTAAGTGCCCTGTCTATCTCTCTCTTAGCCGACCGTGCGGCTTCGTCTGCTCTTTTGTCGTGGAGTTGTTTGCCCTTACACAGTCCTAACTGGAGTTTCACCTTCGAGTCTTTAAAATACATCGAAATCGGTATTAACGTCAAGCCTTGCATTTTCAGTTTCCCAAGGAGTGACATAATTTCTTTTTTATGCATTAAAAGTCTGCGCGGTCTTAGCGAGTCGCGATTGAAGATATTGCCGTGCTCATAGGGTGAAATGTGCATTTGTTTTACGAACATTTCGCCTTTGTCTATACTGCACCATGCGTCTTTGAGGTTTACTCCGCCTTTTCTTATGGATTTTACTTCTGTTCCCACAAGCTCAATCCCGGCTTCAAAACTCTCGATTATAAAATATTCATGCCGTGCCTGTCGGTTTTCGGCTATTAATTTAGTTCCCATAACGTTTATGATACCATATTTTAGTCTGTAAGTCAAGTAAAATTACAAAAATTCTTCGTTTTCTCTTTACAAATTGATAAAAATATGCTAAAATAATAATGACTGATTAAGTAAAATGAAAAACATGGTGCGTTTCTTGAAGTTTATCAAGAACCTCAAGAAACGCACCATAAAACAGAGGACAGAAGTCAGAGGACGGAAGACAGAGTACAGAATACCTCAAATCGAGATGTTAGCTGACAGCGAAGCTGTCAGATTCTGTCCTCTGTCCTCTCGCCTCTGTCTTCTGTGAAACTATGGCTGATTTACTTCCGATTGCCCCTGCCCCTGTCGCCCCGAACCTGAATATCAACCTCGGGCGAAACGCCGACGGTGCGCCCGGTTTGCCGACGACCAACGCCGAGCTCGTCAATCTCTCCGATTTAACCAAAATCATCCGAAATACGGATGTATCGGAGGATTTAGGGGAACAGCGAAACAACGCCGACCGCAACGACGGCGGGAATATCCCCCTCGTTAATACTTATTCTCAAAAGGATTCAAACGCCGCCGTTCGTACCCTGCGTACTTTGCTTGCGCATGAGACCCGTGCTATGTTTGAAGAATCGGGGGATTCCGAGCTCCTTAATAAAATCACTGAATTTGCCAATGAAATAATGCTCAAAGCGGGAAATTTACCCGCTGACCTCATTTCACAACAAAATAAATCAACCCTATTCGGCGGTGATTTTTGGAAGATGGTGAATAATCTGTTGCGCGGGCGTAATATAAACACAGGGATATTGCCCTCACCCTCTGACAATCAAGCACTGCCTGCAAATCCCGAATCACCGGCTTTACAGCTTACGAAAACATTAGACCCGCTTACCACGGAACAGCTCAAAGCCGCTATTTCAGATAAAAAGCTTGCCGCCGCCTTGCCTCGCGGAGAGGCGTTTCAGTCGGCTGTGCTTAATTTACTGAAATCCGCTTCCGCTATTGAGAGCAAAGACGATATTATTAATTCAATTGCCGCCAATTTGAAATATTTAGCACTCGATGCCGCCCCCTCGCTTGAAGTCCGTAATCAGCTTCTGACGGTAGCCGACAACCTCTCACAGGAAACCATTCCCGTCCTTAAAGGGGCAATCCTTACACTTTTAGGGAAAGTTACCTCATCGCCTTTAATGAGCAACACCACTAAAAATTTAGTGCCGCTCACTATATATAACCTCTCGCGCTATAATCCCGATAATAAATCCCTTTCGGACAGTTTTAACGAAGTTATTAAGCTTGCCGACCCCGAGACGGCTAAAACGCTCAAACAGGCGTTCGTGAATTATGTTGAAAATTCCGAAATGACCGCCGATGACAAGGCGGCTGTACTCAATCTAAGCGGCATACCTGCGGCTAAGAGTTCTATGACACTCATAAGCGAACGCTTAGCGGACGCTATTATGAATTTCACAGAGAATTTATCAGCCGCCGAGCTTGAACAGAAGCTATCTATCCCCGATGAAAAAGCCGGTATTGATGAGCTTAAAAAGGCTTTGGGTGAGATTACGCCTGAGAATATGAAAGGTGCTTTAAACACCGTTTTCCGCGAATTCGCCAAAACATCAAATCTCAATGACTTAATCAGGCATTTAAGTATAATTATAAATAAATTCCCCGATACAGACAAACGTGCTGCAGCCGCAACCGCATTCAACCCTGTTTTAGAAAACTTGTCAAAACAGTCAGATGTTAACTACAAACCGCCGACCGCCGCAGAGAATTTCACAGATTTTCTCAATAAAAACATCAACGACCCTCAGCTCAAATCTTTATCGGCAATGAGCCCCGGCGATATGGTGAGGACTATGCTCTTTGCGCCGTCGGCTGTTACCCCGCTGCTGCACATGATGGCACCGCTTCAAAGCGGCGCACTCAAAGCCTACGGTGAAATGTGGGCAGACCCCGAAGCCGCCGAACTCAACCCCGACGGCAAGAGTAAAAGCCACGGCGGCGCGGACAGTTGCAGTCATGTATTTTTAGTATTCGACATTGAGGATGCAGGTTATTTTGAGATGGAGCTTTATGCCCGCGACAAAGACCTGTCGGTTATGCTGCTGTGCCCGTCGGCTTTTTGCGATACTATGAATCAGCTCATTGATAAAATGCCGACAATCGCCGAATCACAAGGCTATAACGTTAAAAACACCATCATAGACAAAGTACTCCGCCGCCGCGACCTACCCGACGTCTTCCCCAAACTACAAGACACAGCGGCTACGTTGAATGTGACGGCATAGCCGTCACATTCAACAGAGGTCAGAAGTCAGAGGTCAGAGGTCAGATTTTGTAGTACCCAGTACCAATTAAAACTTTACACATTAACTATTGCATAATTGAGCTGAATCGCTGTTAAACAACTGTCACAGTTTCAAACACGGGATGAGAAAGTGTAAAGTTTTAGTTGGGACA
>JAISHV010000004.1 GCA_031262495.1 Ruminococcus sp. | reverse complement strand
TCTGTCCTCTGTCCTCTCGCCTCTGTCTTCTGTAAGGAGAGGTGTCCGAGCGGTTTATGGAGCTGGTCTTGAAAACCAGTGATACTGAATAAGTACCGAGGGTTCGAATCCCTCCCTCTCCGGCGGCGCAGCCGCAGAATACAGAGTACAGAATACAGAATTGCGAGCGGCGGTTTGTCAGCTAAAATTTAATAATTGAGTGTGTAATTTATTTTTACCATGAAGACACGGAGAAATACTCAAGTTGGTGAAGAGGCGCCCCTGCTAAGGGTGTAGGTCGGGTAACCGGCGCGAGAGTTCAAATCTCTCTTTCTCCGTTCCAGAAGACAGAAGCGAGAAGACAGAGGACAGAGCGGCAATTCTGCTTCCGTCCCAATCACAGAAAAACACGTTACTTGCCTTTATTGGTTTGTAACGTGTTTTTGTTTTAATTTTCTTTTTTTACATTAAAATGCTTCTTCACTGCTTCACTTAAAAGATATTCTATTTGCCCGTTTATTGAGCGGAAATCATCTTCTGCCCATCGGGCAAGCTTTTCCCAAAGTTCCGGCGATAACCTCAGCAGAAGCTGTTTTTTGCTTTCTTTGTTTTCTAATTTAAACAGCCTCCTTTTGCATTAATCTAATATAATCTCCTACGCGGTGAACATATGAAAAATTCTTAAATACTTCCATCGCGAATCAGCCCTGCGGGGGCACCCGCCGATAACCTCAGCAGAAGCTGTTTTTTGCTTTCTTTGTTTTCGATTTTAAACAGCCCCCTTTTGCAATAATTTAAATTTCAATAATCAGTAAATAGAACCACTATTCACAATCGGCTGTGCATCGCGGTTTCCGCATAGTACTACTAAGAGGTTGCTTACCATTTGGGCGCGGCGTTCGTCGTCGAGGTCTACTACCTTTTTCTCCGAGAGTTGTTGAAGTGCCATTTCTACCATGCCTACCGCACCGTCAACTATCGTTCGTCTTGCATCAATAATCGCCGCCGCCTGTTGACGCTGAAGCATTGCCGCCGCTATTTCAGGCGCGTATGCAAGCTGTGTAATACGCGCTTCCGTAATCTCTATGCCCGCGATTTCTGCCTTTTCCTGTAGTTTCTCCTGAATCTGTTTTGCTACCTCAACAGACGAGGCTCTAAGCGACATTTCGTCGGAATCTTTTCCCACATCATACGGGAATGACCTTACTACCGTACGCAAAGCCGCGTCCGCTTGCATTGATAAGTATTCTTCATAATTTTCAACATTAAAAACCGCTTTTGTTACGTCATTGATTTTCCAAAATACGTTAATGCCGACTTCAATCGGGTTGCCGAGTTCGTCATTGACTTTTTGTTTGTCATTTTTAAGCGACTGAACTTTCAGCGAAATTTTTCTTGATGAAAAATTCACCGCAGAGCCGCCGACATTCACATTAACACCCGGTGTCGGTGAAACATTCTGCGGATTTTGAACTACAGGCTTTGCAGCCGGATTATAGGGAACGTAAAATGGATTTACCCAGTAGAAACCATCTTTTTGAAGCGTTCCTACATATTTACCGAAACAAGTGAAGACATAGGCTTCGTTCGGTCTGATGATTTTGAGACCGCACCATATCATTATATTTATCATCAGCAGCACAAAATACCCGACCAGCGTCACGCCAAACAAAAAACCGAAATCTTCAGAAGCCGTCTCGCGCTTTGATACTTCGATTAACCCCAGTACAAAACCTACGTGGAGACCTATTATAAAGAGTGTGTTCAAAAATAGTGCTACGAAACCATTTCGGGCGCGCACCTGTTTTTCCTGAAATTGAAAGTTGCTCATAAAATTTCCCTCCGATATTTTAATAATATCAATTTGATATCATTATAATAATCTATAAATGTGAAATGCCAATGATAATTTTATTAATTTTTTGTAAAAACAGAGGACAGAAGCGAGAAGTCAGAAGTCAGAGCGGCTAATCATCCTAAATTTGGATAATAAATAAAATCTCATTACTGCCTTTAAGGCGATAATGAGATTTTTTATATTCTAATATCTTCTACGCGGAGAGCATTTTTATGTTCTTAAATACTACCATCAGCGAAACGCAGCGTTGCTGCCCCTGTCGGGGCACCGACTATGCAATTTCTTTTTTACGGAAAAGATTAACAAATTTCGGTACAAACCTAAAATTATGGGCTAAAACCTCGAGTGCGCCGCAATATTTGTCTGTAAAAACAATTACGGCGGTTTCTTTATATTTGGGAATTGCACTGACATTGAGCGGGAACATATGCTTTTTAATGATGTCGCGCTCTAAATCGTTGAGTTCGTAGTGGATTTCGGCGTTTCGGAGTGCTAACGCCGCGTGTGTGAAGCCGTGTAAGCGTTGTCCGCGTACGGCAACATATTTATGCCAATCATAAAGGAATAAATCGTGCAAAAGTCCTGCTCTTGCGCCGCTTTTTGCATCTAAATGAAAGAATTTACATATTCTGTAGTTAGAGTATGAAACGTTTAAACAATGCTGAAAACAAGAAGAATGTCCGTGGTGGGGGAAATCCATCATCATCTTGACAGGTTCTGTTTCAAGCAGATCTTCGATATATGAATAGAATTCAGCAGAATCCTCTAAATTATTTTTACAAGCGACGGCTTTAAGCATTAATTACCTCTTGTGACTTTAGATAGATTTATTATACAACGAAAAATCAATTGTTGTGTTAAAAGTTTGTGAATTTTTTATAAAAATTTAGGCGTTCAAAATCTGACCTCTGACTTCTGACTTCTGACCTCTGTATTCTGACTTCTGTCCTCTGACATCTGACCTCTGTGTTCTGTTAAATTATTCCTCCGTCAACCGTCAAAACCTGCCCTGTCATGAAATCGGCTTTTGCTAAATAAAGTGCCGCTTCTGCAATATCAAAAGGCTTTCCTATGCGGCAAAGAGGTGTTTCGCCGCATAAATCAGCTAACGTTTCGGGTGAGTGGACTTGAGTCATTGGTGTATCAATTACCCCGGGGGCAATACAGTTTACTCGTATGCCCGAGGGACCGAGTTCACGCGACAATGCCTTTGTGAAACCTATTACCGAGGCTTTGCTTGCCGAATAGGCGACCTCGCATGAAGCACCTGATATGCCCCAGACTGAAGATATATTAATTATTACGCCGCTTTTACGGTTTATCATTTCGGGTAAAACGGCGTTCGTCATTAGGTATACACCTTTTACATTTACATCAAAAAGCCTGTCCCATTCATCAGTCGTCGTCTGAGTAATCAGCTTTTGAAGTGAAATACCGGCATTATTAATAAGTATATCACATTCACCGAAAATTTCATTACAAAAATTCTTAAGGCGCAAAACATCTTCCGGGTTTGAAACATCCGATTTGCAGATTTCGGCAATATTCTTACCCGCTTTAGTATTCAGTTTATCGCGTAAAGCTTTTGCTTCCCATTCGTGACTTAAAAAATTAATTATTACATTTATATCGTTTTCGGCGAAAGTTTCTGCAATCGCCGCACCTATTCCGCGTGATGCGCCTGTAATTATCGCCGTCATATTTCAAACCCCGCGAATTCCGGGTCGGCATCAGCTGACGTATCCCCTGCTACAGGCGAATAGGTAAAACCGCTGCCTGTGAGGATATCTGCTACACGTCTGCCCGGGTTTTGGCTTATAATATTCAGAATTTCGATAAAGTCGCGGATAATTTCACGCGGCGTTATCTGTTCTGCCGCCCCTACGCGTTCGTATTCTGCCTTTAAAAATCCCGCGTATTCTTCTTTTGTGATGTCATTTCGGTAATCATAAAGCCCCGAATGGAGTTCCGAGAGTTTCTCGATAAGGACGTACATTTCATCTACGGTGAGTTGTTTCAGGCGGATGATGGGGGCTAACATATCTTTTGTGCCGCTGTTTTCGGAGGCGAATTTCCCTTCTGTCAAGCGCGACCGCAAAGCACCGTAACTGAATACGCCCTTTTCGGTATCGTCAATGCATTGCGGGACTGCCCCCATGATAATTCCCATGTGGAGAGCCTTACCCTGTAAACAGTCGTTATACATAGCAAGGATTTTTTCGTAGTTATTTTGGCGCGTGGTGCGGTTGTGAAGATTATAGAGGTACGCAAGTTCGTCTATAAGCACGAACATACCCTTAAACCCCGCCTGAAAGAGGAAGGATGCAAAGAGTTTTATAAAATCATACCAGCTTTCGTCTGTTATAATAAAATTAATACCGAGTTCGCGGCGCGCATCACTTTTTGTGTGGTATTCTGCCCTGAACCAACGCAAAACGGCAGATTTTTTTTCGTCGTCGCCCATGCGGTAACCGTCGTAATAACAAATCAAGGCTTTAGCGAATTCAAAACCGTTTACCATGCCCTCAATCTCCGATGTTACGGCAAAGATGCGTTTTTTAACTTCGGTGTCGAATGTTTCACTGCCCGGGATTTCGCCTGAGGCGGCTGTAACTGACATTATCCCCGACAGCCATTTTTCCAGAATAAGCGGCAATGCCCCGCCCTCGGGTTTGGTTTTTACGGACATATTGCGGATAAGTTCGCGGTAAGTGGCAAGTCCTTGCCCTTTAGTACCCGAAAAACGCCGTTCCGGCGACAAATCGGCATCAATAACCACAAAGCCCCTGTCCATCACATGACTGCGGATTGTTTGCATTAAAAAACTCTTGCCCGCCCCGAAACGCCCCACGACAAACCGAAATGTAGAGCCGCCGTCTTCTATTATACCGACATCGTGAAGCAAGGCATTTATTTCCGCGCTTCGCCCGACCTGAATATATTCAAGCCCGACACGCGGCACAACACCGCCTTTGAGCGAATTGAGCACCGCGCTCGCTATTCTTTTGGGTACCGGTTTATTCAAATTTAAAGTCCTCATAAAATAGATGTGAGATTAATGAAAATTACGTTTATCAGCCAAAATCAATCGAATACAAATGGCGTGTTTTTGTAGGGGCGACCGCCCTCGGTCGCCCGCACAATCAAAAATACTATGCTTTAGGCTGACAAATAACAAATTGTAAAAATCATGTTTATTTCCTACAATTAGTCGTTTTTGGATATGCGGGCGGGCGGGGCGCCCGCCCCTACAGAGATTACCCGCTTTAATCAATCCTTAAACTCCTTTTTAAATCTGCCGTATAATCCGCGATAACAGATTTATCCTCAATCACTATATCCCCCAAAATATCAGCCGCTTTTTCATTAATACCTTCAGCTAAAACTTCAAACATCAGGTTGTTTTTTATTAAAAATGCGTCCGTATCTTTTTCCGAAATGAGGAGCGTCAAAAATTCTCTCTCTGTTTCACTGAGATTATCAATCAAACAATCAAAGTCATTGTCATACTTTTTATCAAGAACTTCTTGCGTCTCGGGTGTAATCGTGATATTTGGGACTTCGGGAGCGGCGGGCGAGGGTTCCTCATGAGTACAAAAATCTTCCGTTTCATCGGGGATAATCAGTTTCTGTGCGGTTTCTTCTGCTAAAGTTCGGATTTCATCAAGCTTTGAAAAATCCACATCCGCTCTGACAGGTTCGCGGGGAGGCTGTTTGGGGGCTTGATTCTCGATTTTGAACTTCGGAGGTAATTCGCTGTAAATTTCTTTTGTAATAAAACGAATATACGTCATAAATTTATCAGATTTAACAATATCAATAAATTGTCTGTAGCGTTTAGCATCTTTGAGGTGTGAAAAATAATACCCTGAAAACTTAGATTGAAATTTCTTTTCAAGCTGTGACACGAACATCGGCGAAACGCTGATTTTCCCTTTGAATGTGACGAATTTCCGGAGTTCGGCTTCAACGCTTTTAGCTATAGCACCAATCACTATCGGCATTATCTTTTGCTCTAAAACAGCGGAATCCCGTGTCCATTCATAATAAAACGCCGACTGAACTTTGCATTTATAAGTTTCTGTTTCGGGGACAAGGGTTACGGTGAAACTCTGTTGTGCGCGTTTTTGGAAGAATGCTAACTTACTTGAGAAGGGTTCAAAATTCTGAGGTGATTTTTCATAAATTAAATCACGCGGATTAATGTCGTGTTCGCGAAGAAGCTTCTCGCCGAGATTATTAAAAACCTTGTGAAAAACGGCGTTATAAAGCTTTCCGTAACGCAGATAGAATTTGCTGTCGTAAAATTTATAGGTACAGCACTTCGCGGCGGCGGCGGCAAAAAGTTCCGGGTCATCACCGAAAAAGAAGTATTCCGGGAAGAATTTTTCTAAATTCTCTTCTTTTAAAAACGTCAGGAAATCTGTTTCGGTATCACAGCGATTTACTATAAAGAAGTCTTTAAAACAACTGAGCCAATTCCCGAAATCGCTTATTTTTGCTTTTAAAAAATCTACATCGGTAAGATTCGCAATACACTTATGCGAAAATCTGAGTATATCGGCGAATTCGCGCAAAGCGTTAATCTTATCCGGATGAGGGCGGTTTATAAAATCCGACAGATAGACATACATAAATGAGGCTGTCGGGTAAGTTCTTTCGGAACGGTTTTCAAAATCCGTACGCTGTGTTAAATAAGTTCTGAATTCTGTCAATGAAAACGTATTAATGAGCCTGTAGATGCTTAAATCCAAATACCGAATATGATAATCATCGGTGAGATTTTCAATCAGTTTGCACTGCGACACAAATTGCAGGATTTTCCCCGAAACACCGTATGCCGAATTACCGTAGGGGACACTCTTGATTCTTTTATAGGATAAAAGCGGCTCATCTTCTGAAATTTCTTCAAGCTTTAAAGAAGCGGGGGCGCGGTATGACACTGCTCCGTCAGGCAATCTGAAATCAACAGCTTCTGAAAAAAGCGTTCGGATTACGTCTTCGATTATATTTATTGTATCTTCATATTCAAATACGGAAACAAGCGAAACAGCTATATCATTGTATGAAAATTTAAGCCGCATCAGTTTCTCTTCAAAGTCTTCCGACAAGCGGTAATGATGCCCTGTTAAACGGCGAAGGGTTGCGTCAATCATCTTTACGACAATACCGACAAATTCAGAGACAGGCTGGCTTAATACCTTTAATTTTCTGATAATAAAGCTGCCGTTTCGTTCATAGGTTTCGTGGTCGGAAAGCTCAACGCTGCCCGCCCGTGTAGCTTTAAGGCAAAAATTCGCGCCTGAAAAAAGCGTAAAAGCCGTTACGCTGTCCCCTGTATTTTCGGTGAGTTCAAGTTTTGTTATACCGCAAAGATGATAAACGGGTTTGAGGTTTTCCGTGATACAATAAAAACACTGCTTGACAAATTGCAGACGTTCGGGATGACCCTTTATAAACCCGCTTGCAGAAATGTTATAATTGCAATTTGTCCACAAAAGCGACGGAATTTTATCCTCGCGGCTGTCGTCCGGCAAAAAAAACTGCTTAACGCCGATATGTTCCAAATACTCGCCGTAACTCATGCGAATATCGAATGTAATAAACATATCGCGAATAAAACGCATTAGGTCGTTGCCTAAATTCGGGTGTTTTGAGCGCGTCTCGATAAAAACCGCTGCAAGCTCTCCCGCCGCATCAAGAGGTGTTCTGAATCCTGTGAGATTAATTATTTCATTTATATAAAGGCTGATATAAGAGGGGAATCGCGCTTCATAATTGCCCTTGCGGAAGCGTTTTCGCAATGTGAAATAACACCGCAGCTGCGGCACGGACATTATTGCAAAACGCGGATTCACAGTATTAAAAGGGATATTAATATCGTAGTCGTCGGTGAAATTCAGTGCTGTTTCGCTTGCTGTTAAGAATGTCACAGCCTTTATATCGTGATAAAAATCCCGCAGATAAAGCGGAATATTTTCAGGTTCCTGCGTTTTCCCTTTAAGGGTATATTCACCGAAAAAATCGTCGCCGCCGTCGAAATCGGCGTAATGGTCGTAGCGTGAGGGCATTGGTTAACCTTTTTTTTGTAAATTTTGATAACCTTCTTTTAAAGCTGAAATCAAAACTTCTAAATCACCGGGGACTGTTGTTCGGGAGAGGGATATTCTCAGGGCTTCGTCGGCGTTTTTGGGGCTTACGCCGAGTTTCGTGAGAGGTTTATTGCTTTTATTTGAGCCTGTTGCACAGGCACTGCCGCTTGAGACACAAATTTCTTTTGCTTCTAAAAAATGGAGCATTATTTCGGAGCGGATGTTCTTTACAGAAAAATTAATGATATAGGGTGAGGCTTCTTCGGGGGAATTTATTGTTATAAAATCAAGCGTTTGAAGTTTCTTTCTGAAATTCTTATTCAGAAGCTGAGCATTAGACAAGGCCGTTTCTACAGTGGGTTTTAAGGCTTTTACCGCTTCACCGAAAGCATATATGGCGGGTACGGATTCCGTTCCCGGGCGCATACCGCGTTCTTGTCCGCCGCCCTGCATCAAAGGTTTTAAGCTTAAACCTTTCTTGATGTACATTACCCCCGCGCCCTTTACGGCGTGTATCTTATGCCCTGAAATTGTCAGACAATCGGCAGCGAGGTCAGCCGCTTTGAATTTATGCTTTAAAAACCCTTGCACCGCATCCGTATGCGTAATTATATCGGGGTAAAGTTTTTTTACGGCTGTGAAAATCTTCTTTATCGGTAAAATCGTACCTGTTTCGTTGTTTATGAGCATAGCCGAAATAAATGCCGTGTTTTCGTCACAAGCCATAATAAAATCATCGGCGTCAAATATGCCGTTTTTCGCCGGAGAAATGCGAATAACCTCTGCACCACAATTTTCTTCCAAAAAGCGAACCGGTTCTTCGACAGAGGGGTGTTCGGCATCTGAAATAACTATCTTTCGGCGGCGTTTGAAGCTACATTCCCACATACCGCGAATGAGTGTATTATTCGCTTCTGTAGCACCCGATGTAAAATAAATACATTCGGGCGCGGCGGTTAAAGCCCCGGCTATATTGCGGCGGGCATCGACCGTGAGGAGTTCTGCCGCGAGTCCGGCTTTATGGAGCGACGAGGGGTTGCCCCAGTCGTCGGTTAAAGTGCGCATGACGGCTTTTACAGCCGCTTCGCAGGGGCGCGTGGTAGAGGCGTTATCTAAATAAATCATTATTTTAAACCGCAAGTTGTAAAGTTGTAAAAATTATTTCATTTCGCGCCGGTAACTTCGTCTTATCTTTCTGTACCGGAATTTATCGCGGATTTTCGGGAAGTAGTCGTCCCAAAAGAATATAACGATATTGACAAAAGAAATCAAGATGGCGACTTTCCCGGGCAAAGGTGATAATACGAATTCAATCCCGATAAATGCCAAATAAATAATAGCCAGCCATTTCGCTTTAACTGGGATTATGAAAAAGAGTAAAAACTGCATATGTGGGTAAAGCAATGCAAACGCTAAAAAAATGGATGTGTTTATATAATCTATAGTCGCAAATCCCGTGATGAAACCGCCGATAATTGAACCTATCACGCCGATAAAATAGAAAGCATTGAAATAGAATCCGCCCCACGCGTTCTCAAGCGTCCGCCCGATATTGACGTAGAGTATCATCATAATGAACATAAATATCGGGTTGCTCTCAAACGGCACTATTATAAATGTAATAATACGCCAAACCTGCCCTGACAGAATAAGCCCGCGGTCAAAATAAAGCCACATCTGCAAAGACATTCCGCGGTCAATGAAAAGATAGTCGAACGCAAACACAGCCGCCTGTGCTATAACTATATAGAGCATTAAATTTGAAATATAGTATTTCCCGATTTTATAATGCAGTTTATGAAGTAAACGAAGCATAAAAAGTTACCCTAAATTTTTGATTGAAAAAAATACATATATATTATACACCATAAACCAAAAAAAAGCAACCTTTTTCAGATTGTCTTTTTTAATTTTATTAAATTTTATGATGAAGCCCGTAGGGGCGGGCGCCCTCGCCCGCCCGCACATTCAAAAATATTGTGCGGTTTACTGATAAACGCGCCGTTCTTAATCTGTCTTCTGTAGTTGCGTAGCAACTACGCTTCTCAGCCTCTGTCTTCTGATATGCTATCAATAAATCTACCATTCTGCCGTATGACCTCACTCCGTCTTCTTGACCGTTTATTTTCAGTCCTGTGTCGTTGATTGTGTGATAGACTTTTTTGGTAACTGTTTGGCGGTATTTATACCAATACTCATTGTCAACAGACATATCCATTATTACTTCAATCGGGATTAATTGGTAAATCGCCGTGATTTCTTCATCTGTCGCGACACCCTCGTAGGCATTCAGCAGATATTCTAAAGCCCCGAATGCGCCTGAATACGCAAAATCCGCATTGCCTGATTTGATACAGGCTAAAAACGCGATAAAATTCGCTTCATCTTCGCGCATAAATCCTGCCAAATGTGAGAGTTCGTGACAGACAGTGAACGGCTTGTTTATAGAAGGCATATCGCCATTGAAATTTGCTTCAAGCGTAAACGGCGAATACACGCCGCTTATCATACCGCGTGACAGCCAGAATTCAGACGTAATTACCCCTTTGGGGTTCGGGTAATATGTATCAAGACACGGATATTCAGCCGAAAGCTGTTTCATTGCTTTGCGGGCAGTATCTTCTAAATCGGCAGTCGGTTTGAATTCATTGATATGTTCGTTTAGTTCTTTTCTTTCAACGTAGGGTAAATTATCATTTATAATATCCAAAACGTATATTATCGTTTCGCGCAATTCTTCTTTTGAATATTCTGTAGTAATAATCCCGGCTTCCTCTGAAAACGGGCGGCGGTTATAATTAATTTCGGAATTAAACATATAAACGGCGGCGGCGGATAGTCCCACACAGAGTAAAACAATACACAAACGTCGGAAATCGCCTGCTAAGGAGCCGGACTTTGCAGATTCATTTTCGATTTCATTTTCGGCGGTGTTTTTGTTATATTTTCGTTTGACGGCGCGTAAAATTATTATAATTATGGTAATTAATAAACTTAAAGCCGCAAAGTACAATAAAAATTCAATCACAGAAAAAGAGAAAATCCCGCTTATGCGCGCAAATATTCGTGCAATTTCGACGTGTATATTTTCGGCGTAAAAATTACAAAAAGAATCGGAAAGCCGTAAAATTACACGCCCGATAATGTTTATGACAAGCATTATTATAACAAAAATTTGCCATTTCTTAAGTTTCATAAATAAACCCATAACAGAAAGTGTAATTAAATATGGAGTATAATCGCGCTGCCGTCGTGTCATATGCAGACAGATGGGCTTTATCGCGCAACCCGCGCTATTTTGATTTTGAAAATTTCGGCGGTGACTGTACAAACTTTGTTTCGCAAAGCGTTTACGCGGGATGGGGCGTAATGAACTATACGCGGACTTTCGGCTGGTATTATAATTCGTCATTCGACCGCGCACCGGCTTGGAGCGGTGTTAACGAATTTTATAATTTCCTATTGAGAAAAAACCGCGAACTCAAAGATCAAAGCGGTCCGCTGGGGATTGATACAACGTATGAAAAGTTAGAACTCGGTGATATTGCTCAACTGAACGCCGAGGGTGTGCGCTTTACTCATACTTTGATTGTAACCGCATTTGACGTTGACGGTGCGCCGCTGTTTTCAACGCACTCAATGGATTCCCACAACCGACGTTTGGAGAGTTGGGAGTATAAAGAGGTTCGTTTTATACATATTGTATAACAGAATACAGAATGTGAATGTCCGTCTGCGATGTCGGATGAATGTCAGAGTGAATGTCAATATGAATGTCATATGATTGTCAGAATGAATGTCGTGAATGTCACGTTTGCATGAATTGTCAGGGACAAGGGGGAGAGGGGGATGCGGCAATAGCACCTTGCTCAGATAGGTTCCGTCTTCCATGACTGCCGCATCCCCCTCTCCCCCTTATCCCGTACTGCTTTAGCAGTACAGGACACGTCCCAATCCCCCTCACCCCCTAAGGGTGTTCATCCACCGACGAGTATATACAATATTTTAGTCTTTCTCTCGGGTTCGGGGATTTGGGTCTTTCTCATCCATCAGGGGAATCACGGTTAAGGAGATTTCTGAAAAGCTGTTTGCTCTTTACGAATTTTTGCTTGTTAACTGAATTTATGAAACCTCTGCTACTATTCGCCCTCGTGTAACTGTTTTGCCGCCCGGGGTGCTGTTTCGCCGCTTAAAGCCAACAATATACAAAGTCTCTGGGAAGGGGGTTTGGGGGAAACCCTTGTGGACAACTGTTCCTTC
>JAISHV010000001.1 GCA_031262495.1 Ruminococcus sp. | reverse complement strand
AGGGGGTGCAGGGGGTGTAGGGGAGAGGGGGCGGCGTCACGCCTGCCACTCCTAATAGCCGCCCCCTCGCCCCTCACCCCCTGCAAGACATTCAAACGGACATTCACAGACATTCATATTGTCATTCATCCGACATTCAAACGCGACATTCACAAAAGTAAATTTTTAGATTTTACAGCGTACTACACATTGCCACCGCGCCCGACTTTCTTTGCAATAGCCGCCGAAGCCGACATAGTAATCAATACCACAACAATCAGCAGAATAACCGCCGTAGCATATCCCTCGCCCACGTGAAGCCCCTCTGATGAGAGCGCATACATATGTACAGAAAGCGTTCGCGCCGAATCAAACACATTTTCGGGGATTTGTGCAACCGAACCCGCCGTGTAAATTAAAGCGGCAGATTCGCCCACAATGCGCCCTACAGCAAGGATAATCCCCGAGAAAATGCCCGGTGCGGCGGCGGGTAAGATAATGCGCATTACCGTCCGCAATTTCCCCGCTCCAAGCCCGAATGAGCCCTCTCTCCAACTGTCGGGAACGGCAGTTAGAGCTTCTTCTGTCGCACGTAAAATCAGCGGCAATATCATCACCGAAAGCGTAAAAGCCCCCGCCAAAAGCGAATATCCCCAGCCGAGGAACGACACAAAGAATAACATCCCGAAAAGCCCGTAAACTATTGAGGGTATCCCCGATAATGTTTCTGCTGTAATCCGTACAAGTTTTACAAGTTTATTACCGCGTTTTGCGTATTCACAAAGCCATATAGCCGCGAAAATGCTTACAGGAGCGGCGATAATGAGCGATAAGACAGTTACCGCAACAGTGGTAATCAGAGCGGGCAATAGCGACACGTTTTCGCTGTTATAATCCAGTGAAAAAAGTGACGGTTTTAAATACGGAATACCTTTACTTAAGATGAAAATTATGATGAACAGTAAAACCGAAATTGTAATTATCGCCGCGCCGATTGTGATTATTTTGAGGATATTTTCAGATAATTTATTCTTCATTTTTTGCTCCTGTTCTTAAGAGCTTGAAAGCTTAAATTGATAATCAAAATGAACACGAACAAAACAAGTCCTGTTGCGATTAAAGCCTGTCTGTGCAAACCCTCGGCGTATCCCATTTCAAGCACGATATTTGATGTGAGTGTACGTACACCCTGAAAAATCGAATTCGGTATTCTCGCTTGATTTCCTGCAACCATAATTACAGCCATTGTTTCACCGATTGCGCGTCCTATTCCGAGAATTACAGCCGCAAAAATGCCCGATTTTGCGGCAGGCAAAACTGCCGCGAAAGTCGCCCTGTAATGCCCTGCACCGAGAGCTAACGCTCCCTCATAATAGCTTTCGGGAACAGCACGGAGAGCGGCTTCCGATAGCCCGATAACAGTCGGCAAAATCATTATACCGAGCAGAATAGAAGCTGAAATTATACTTCCGCCAAAGAGCGGCAACAGTATTGCCATACCGAAAAAACCGTATACAACAGAGGGAATTCCTGCAAGTAAATCAACGCCCGGTTTAATCAGTTTATAAAGCCGTTTAGGGCAGCATTTCGCCAGAAAAACTGCTGTCAAAACCCCAATCGGAACGCCGATAATTACCGCTCCCGCAGTCACGTAAAGCGACCCTAAAATCATAGGGAAAACGCCGTATGCGGGCGGTATATCTGACGGCTTCCAACTCCTGCCGAACAGGAATTTCAGCACACCGATTTCACGCAAAGCCGGAAACGCATTTGCCGCTAAAAATACGCAAATAAGCGTGACCGCCAAAATGGAGATAACCGCCGAGAGGGTAAAAATTACCCTCATAAGCGTATCTAATTTTTTACTCAATTTTTTTCACTCCATTCGCGCCTCTGCGCGGTGAGTTTGTAGAAATTCAGAAAGACTTCCATCGCGAATCAGTCCTGTCGGGTCACCGACCAGTCGGTTATTTTTCCTGTGAAAATGCCGTTGATTTCATCAGAAGTAAGGTTTGAAACTTCGTTTTCTTTATTGACAATTACAACAATCGCATCAATCGCAATCGTTGTCGGATCGAGTTTTTCAAGCTCTGCATCTTTGAGCTTACGGCTTGACATTGCAATGTCACAAAGTCCCTCTGTAGCGTTTGAAAGTCCTGACGAGCTGTCAGACATTTGAATTTCAATTTCTGCATTGGGATTCACCGCAAGATACGCCTCTTTGAGTTTCTCCATAACAGGGTAAACAGAACTCGAACCCGCAACGGTGATTTTGCCCGCAGGCTTTTCACCCGCATACGGCGCGGCGTTATCGCTCACTGTAATATAGCTTTTCCCGACAACTGCTTGACCCTCTGCCGATAAAATGAAGTTGATAAAATCTTCTGATATCTGATTTCTGACATCTGACTTCTGTGTTGCAATGAAAAATTCTCTTGCCGCTTTATATTCGCCCGATTTGACGTTCGTGGTATCAGCCGAAACGCCGTCAATATTAACTGCTTTTACTGTATCGTTAAGCGAGCCGAGTGATATGTAGCCGATAGCATTTTTGTTACCCGAAACGTTTGTGATAACGACTTCTGTTTGGTTTGCAACAGTCGCTTCAAGGGTTGTGTTGTCGGTGACTGTGCCGTCGTCGCCTTTAGCTGTAATCTCGAACATTTCGGTGAATGTCGAACGTGTTCCCGAGCCGTCTTCGCGGGTTATCACGGCAACCGTGCTGTTGTTTGTTTTGCCGCACGCAGTGAACATCATTACTGCCGATAAAACCACAGCCGCAAATTTAATAGCCTTCATAATTTTCCTCAATTCTTTAAGTTTGAGTTTATTATAAAGGCTGTTTATGGTTTTCTAAGTTAGATTGTGTAAAATCTGTGTAAAATATTTGCGGGGATATTGCTTACAAAGAGTCAGACTGCTTTTTGACTGCCGGTTTATGCGAAACTATATAAAATTATCGTGAATTACAGAACATTATTATTAAAACTAAAACCCTGTCAAACGCCGATAAATAGGCGCGTGACAGGGTTTTTAATGTAAAGCTTGTGATCGGATTTGAACCAACGACCTGCTCATTACGAATGAGCTGCACTACCCCTGTGCTACACAAGCCTATTTTCGGTAATTATTGTAACACATTTTTGTTTGTTTGTCAACCCTTTGACTAAATTTAATAATTTATTAATAATACTAATCTTTCATTAAAAACATTGAAAATGTTTTTAATGCCGCCGCTTTGCGGCGGGGCGGCGAAGCCGCCGAGATTAGTATTGAACGGTTTCTCTGCCGCCCTACAGGCGGCACTCGTCAGCAGAAGCTACGCAGCAACGCTGCAAAGCAACTAAAAAACGCAAAGCGTTTTTTAATGAGAGAATAGTATAATGATATATAAAATTTTGCTTGACTTTCGCTCGATTTGAGTATATAATTTTATTATGTGCTTAAGGTTTTTACACTTGGTACGATATATTAATCAGCAATACTTTAAATAGATTATTTTAGGAGATTTTTTGATGTCAAAAAAATTATTCACGTCGGAATCGGTTACAGAAGGACATCCCGATAAGATTTGCGACCAGATTTCAGATGCTGTTTTAGATGAAATTTTAAGACAAGACCCTTTAGGGCGTGTGGCTTGCGAAACTTGTACAACTACCGGTATGGTTATGTGTATGGGCGAAATTTCCACAAAATGTTATGTTGATATACAAAAAATTGTTCGTCAGGTAGTTATTGACATAGGCTATGACCGCGCAAAATACGGGTTTGACGGTCATACTTGCGCCGTAATTCAGTCAATCGACGAGCAATCCCCCGATATAGCTATGGGCGTTGATGAGGCACTCGAAGTTAAAGAAGGTACGGATGAGGATAAATTTGACAACGGCGCGGGCGACCAAGGTATGATGTTCGGGTTTGCCTGTGATGAAACGGCTGAACTTATGCCGCTGCCGATTTCGCTGTCGCATAAACTTGCAAAACGCCTCACGGAAGTCCGAAAAGACGGGACTCTCCCTTATCTGCGCCCGGACGGTAAAACTCAGGTTACCGTAGAATATGACGACGGGAAACCCGTCCGCGTTGATACGGTTGTAGTTTCAAGCCAACACGCAGACGAAGTTTCTCTTGAAAAAATCCGCGAAGATATCATCGAAAAGGTAATTCGCGTAATAATCCCCGAAAATCTTCTGTCTGATGAAACTAAAATTTTCGTGAACCCCACAGGGCGTTTTGTAATAGGCGGACCTCAAGGTGACAGTGGTCTGACGGGGCGCAAAATCATTGTCGATACATACGGCGGATATTCACGCCACGGCGGCGGAGCTTTCTCGGGCAAAGACCCGACTAAGGTTGACCGTTCGGCGGCTTATGCGGCAAGATGGGTTGCTAAAAATATCGTTGCGGCGGGGATTGCAAAAAAATGCGAGGTTCAGATAGCATACGCTATCGGTGTTGCAAAACCTGTTTCGGTTATGGTTGACACATTCGGCACAGGAACTTACACAGATGATGAAATTTCAAACGCCGTGAATAACGTCTTTGACCTTCGCCCGACTGCAATTATAGAAGCTTTGAATCTCAGAAAACCCCAATACCGCAAGCTTGCCGCCTATGGGCATATGGGCAGAGAAGATTTGGATGTCGCATGGGAAAAAACCGATATGACTGATGCCCTCAAACAAGCACTTAAGAATTAAGAAAATTTCGCCGCTTGATTCCTTTTTTTAGGAGAAATCAAGCGGCGGATTACATTTTTATGAATAATCAAATTTTTTTTCAAAAAACACTTCACTTTTTCATAAATATCTGTTATAATTATTATATGTAAAAAATAATATAGCTATTGCTGTTTATTTAATGTGAGGAATTCCATTTTGTTTAAAAAGTCCATTTCGTTTATTACTGCCGTTATACTGAGTTTCTTGACGGCTGTTCATACAGGCGCGGTGTTGTTTCAACCGAATTTCACTATTACATCAGAAGCCGCCGTTTTGGTTAATCTTGATAAAGATGTAACAGTTTATGAGAAAAATCCAACAAAAAAGATGTACCCTGCTTCTCTGACAAAATTAGTTAATGCTATGGTTGTACTTGATAATGTAAAGGATTTTGACAATACAATATTTTACTCGCCAGTTGCGGTTTTTGATGAACTCTACGGACAGGGGGCATCATCAGTCGGATTAGCTCACGGTGAGGAAGTTACGCTGCGTGATTTAATGTATTCAATGCTTATGTTGTCAGCGTGTGAAAGTGCGGGGATTTTAGCGTGGAATGTCGGCGGCGAGAGCATACCGAATTTCATCGCCATGATGAATGAAAAGGCAGACAGTATAGGCTGTACAGGTACAAATTTCGTGAATTCTCACGGACTTTTTGACCCTAACCAATACACAAATGCCCGTGATATGGCACTGATTTGCCAATATGCCTATGATAATTACCCGAAACTCATTGAAATCGCTACAACACGCGAATATACCATGGGTGCTACGAATTATCACGAAGCCGGCTGGAAAACTATAAAGCATACAAACAAAATGCTTGACCCTAATTCAGAGTATTACTATTCAAACGCTAAGGGGCTTAAAACGGGTACACTTGATGAATCGGGGCGTTGTCTTGCTTCACTGGGAAGCCGCGACGGGAATAACTATCTGCTTGTGACCCTCGGTTCTCCGCTTTATGACAGAGAGGGCAATGCCGATTTCAGCGTTTATACCGACCACAAAGATATCTATGAATGGGCATTTAATACATTTTCTTATCAAAAACTATTATCGACTGACCGCGAAATTACGGAAATCGAGGTGGAATTCGGTAAAAACGACCATGTTTTGCTTGTTCCCGCTGATGAGTATATGTCTTTGTGGCCTACGAATATGGATTCATCTACGCTTAAAGAGGATATCAACTTGACATATGTACCTGAATCGGGTATAGTTCCCGCGCCGATAAAGGCGGGAGATGTTTACGGGTCTTATACGTTATCACATTCGGGAGAGGTGCTTGTCACAGTGCCGCTTGTGGCTAAGAATTCGGTTGAGCGGGACGAGCTCAGTTTCCTGACGGATAAAGCAAGTAAATTCCCCCAGTCGCGTTGGTTTATAGCGGCAATAGTTATAGCAAGCGGTCTCACCGTAATTTATACGGCAATTTTCATTACAGTTGTTGTGGTTCGTAACAAAAAACAACGAAACAACAGCAGACTGTTCAAAAAATAAACAAAACGTCAAATCAACATAATTTTATACGCCGAGTAATCAAAAATCAAACCTCTAACGTTAACAAATTTTGATTTAAACCGCCGTTTCGTTAAAGTTTACAAAAAAAGGAGCTTATTATGAACGAAACCTCAAGGAAGCCCAATTTCAGGAGCATGACCCTCGGCATTATCGGGATTGTATTTTCGATAATCGCACCGGGTGTTACGCTGTCAGTGTCAATCCCGGGACTTGTCTCTGCCGTAAAACGCAAATGGCGCAATGGTACAGCAGGGCTTGCGCTTAATATTGTTGCCCTGTCGCTTGCCGCCGTGAATGTGATTTCCGCATTGACATTCACTGCAAGAATGTACGTAAAACGCGTGTATTAACCCACTCAATAGTAAATCTAATTGCCGCTGTACTTTTCAGCGGCGGGACTTTAGTTGTATTTGATTATACTTGAAATTATTCAAAATCTTTTAAAATGAAAAATCAAAAAAATGTCTGAACAGAGAACTAAAATTGCATATTTATCAAACGGCTTCGGGAATTTTTCGCGCAGTCTGTTTTCGTCGTTAGCTTATGCCGGGTATTCGGCTGAAATTAACTTATGGTGCTCTGATAAACAAAAATCGCTCAATGAAGAGGTTATTGCCAACAACATTCGTGCTAAAAATCCGAATTCAAAAGGCGATATAATTTATATTTCGGCGGACAGTGCAGAGGCGGCTCTTAAAAACGCCGGACTTGTTATACTCGAATTCAACGGTCTCACGCCGCTTGAAATGAGCAGAAGCCTTGAAATCTGCTCCAAAAACGGTGTATCACCGTACAGCGGAAATAACGCCGGAGCAATTTTCGCCGTAAATGCCTGTGCTCTATTGCCTGAAATGCTTGACATCGGCGCACGTATCCGCAGTATTTGCCCGAAAGCGTTTGTCGTTAATATTTCAACGCCGCTTGCGGTCTCTATGCTTTGTCTCAGTGAAATTTTCCCGAAAATAAAGATGATAGGCTGTCTTGATGAAACAGACAGTACCATCGAAACAGTCGCTGAAATTCTTACCGCAAACGGAATACCAAATGTAAAAAAACGTCTTATAAAGCGTAATCTGACAGGTATTCCCGGGTTCAACTTTTTTACAAGTTTAACATATAACGGCGAGGACGTTTTACCGATTATTAAAAATGCCGCGGAAAATTACTTTAAATCATCAAATAAAACTGCCTCAAACGCCGCGAAATTTGATTTCTTTTTACGGTATGATGTATTACCCGCCGTAACAGACGCGTCTTTAGCTGATTTCCTGCCTGACTGGTATAAGGATTCACATATAACGAAGATTTCGCCCTCTGAACCGCTTGATGAATACAAACGCTTTAACAGTCTGACAAAAGCTTTGCGCGGCGGAACAGTCCTGCCCGTCGGGAATTTTACCGAAACCGCGTACATTATTAAGGCTTTGACAGGCGGCGGGAATTTGATTTCAGAAGTCGCGGCAGTCGTGCGGGAATGTGGTCATACTACCGTGAAAAAAACAAATGCTCTCATTTCAGAAAAATCCTGTAAGAGCCTTGAGAGCGAAACTCTGCCGCCTGAGGTTTCGATTTACACTTGCCGCCACCGCTTAAACTATAAAATTTTGCTTGATGCCTTAAAACAGCGCGACCTTGACATTGCATTCAACGCATTTTTAAACGAGCCGCAAATGACGCTCCCCATTGATACAGCGGCGAAATGCTTCACGGAACTCCTGACTGCGGCACGGCAAAAACTCATTTACTATTTGCAATAAATTTTCATGATATTACTTTACGTAAAATTTGTATTAATTTACTATCAGCAATAATTTAAATATATTAAACAAGAGGTATAAAGAAATGGATATCATTCAAATGACCCGTGAACTCGGGAAAGCCCTTCAAGCGGATTCGCGTTACACCTATTTTACGGACGTTCGCGCTAAAATGGATGCCGACGAGGATTTACAGATAAAAATCCGCAACTTCAATTTAGAACGCATGAATCTCAATAACGAACTCTCAAAAGACGAGAAAAATTAAGACCTCATTGACTCACTTAACGATAAAATCAAGTCTCAATACGCTGAAATTATGAATGACGATAACATGAAGAAATACGACGAAGCAAAATCCGCCCTTGAAGGTCTGGTTTCGCAAATAAACATAATCATTGACAGCAGCGTTAACGGTGCCGACCCCGAAACCTGCCCGACAGAAAGCGGGTGCAGCAGCTGCGGCGGCAGTTGTTCGACCTGCGGGGGTTGCTAAAACAGAAGACAGAGGCGAGAAGACAGAGGACAGAGTGAATGTCCGTTTGGATGTCAGAATGAATGTCGCGTTTGAATGTCATATGAATGTCAATATGAATGTCTGTGAATGTCCGTTTGAATGTCTTGCAGGGGGTGAGGGGCGAGGGGGCGGCTATTCGGAGTGGCAGGCGTGACGCCGCCCCCTCTCCCCTACACCCCCTGCACCCCCT
>JAISHV010000067.1 GCA_031262495.1 Ruminococcus sp. | reverse complement strand
ACAGGGGGAGAGGGGTAGGGGGTGCAGGGGGTGTAGGGGAGAGGGGGCGGCGTCATGCCTGCCACCTCGAATAGCCGCCCCCTCGCCCCTCACCCCCTGCAAGACATTCAAACGGACATTCACAGACATTCATATTGACAATCATATGACATTCAAACGCGACATTCACAAAAATAAAATTACAAATCCACCACATTCACTACTATCCCCGCCGCCGTAATATCAATATACCCATAAGACGGCGGTTTACCGTCACGCGGGCGGGCGATACTCCCGGGGTTTATTAAATAAAGCCCGTCTTCATACGACATAAATCGGCTGTGAGTATGCCCGAAAACAGCGATATTACAGCCTGTCGAGACCGCTTTATAGCACAACGTTTCCAAACCCGAATACACATGATACCTGTGACCGTGCGTAAGAAAAATTTTCGCGCCGTCTACATCAATATACAAATCTTGCGGCAGAACCGGGCGGAAGTCATTATTCCCCGAAACGGCGCGGATATCTTTATAGGGGTACATTTCACATAATGACAGAATTTCCGCTTCACAGTCTCCGGCAAATAAAAATATTTCGCTTTTTATGTTTTTTTCGACGCATTTTTTCAGATTTTGCAGATTTCCGTGTGAATCGGACATGATTATAACACGCACGTTTTTCTCCTGACTACATACTATATTAATATTAATGTTAAAGGGGGAATTTTATAATGGCAACTGATTTCAATCAAAAAAATATGGAACAACTGCTCGGTATCTTAGCGGCAAAAACAGGTGTGCCCAAAGAACAGCTTCAAGAGGATTTCAAGAACGGTTCTTTTGACAACGCCATAAACGGTATGAATCCCAAACAGCGCAGTATGTTTAACGCCGTGCTCAAAAACCCGAAAATAATTCAATCAATGGTCTCAAGCCCGCAGGCGAAGTCGCTTTTAAATCAATTGAAACAAAAGTGATAATTACGAACTCAACATAACGAAAATAAAAATTCAGAGGAGGTTTACCTTTTGGATCTATCAAATTTAAGCGGTATCCTCTCTGACCCGGAGGCAATCAAAAATATTTCCGATTTAGCGCAAATGCTTCAAGACGGCATTAACGACAGCGGCGAAACAACCGAATCAAATGAAAATTCAGCAAATTCAGAAACAGGCTTCGGTGACATATTCGGGGACATAGATTTAGGGCAGATTTTAACCCTCGTGAGTTTATTCACAGACCCGCCCAAAGACAAAAACGTAGACTTTTTGTTGGCTCTAAGCCCGCTTTTATCGGAAGAACGCCGCCCGAAAGTCCAAAGAGCCGTAAAACTCCTGAAAATGTATGACCTATACATAACCTTAAAAGAAAGCGGTATGCTTGAGAATATCGGAAAAATAATTTGACATTCATACGACATTCAAACGACATTCAAACGCGACATCCATCTGTACTCTGTATTCTGTGTTCTGTATTCTGTATTGTTACAAGGTGGTGAAATAAATGCCTCTTATTACCGAAGAATTGGCTGATGCCGAACGCCGTGTAAAGCGGTTTAATTCAATGATGTCACAGCTTGCGCAAGGGACAAATGCTTTGCTGAGTCAAGCAGCGGCGAAACCGGCAGTGCCTTTGCCTGTTGTGCCCGAACCTGCGGCGGTTGAGCAAGTGAAACAGCCGGAAGCGGTTATCCAAAAAGAAGCTGTCATTGAGCCGGAAGTGAAAGAGCCGCTTAATACGACTCCGACTCGGTCGGCGACTCCGACTCGGTCGGCGGGTCGCCCGCTTGAGGTTACGGAGTTTGAGATTATTCCGGAAGCTAAAGCTGCGCCGGCTGCTGTCTTAAATAAACCTGTACAGCGGCGGACAGGACCGCGTATGTTCAATTTCGGGTTTACTATTAATCCTATTAACCCTGTGAATATGAATGCGAAAAATCCAGTTAAAAGGTAACACTTTTATGCCTATAAACATTCCTGATGAATTACAGTTTGTGAATGTGCCTTCTTTTGTGAAGCCGCCGTCACGAACGCAAGCAAATTATATGGAAAGAAACAACCTGAACCGTAACAACGAAGCTGTCAGAATGAACCGTGCATACATACCCGAAACGCGATTTGAACCGATACATAAAACGCCGCCGCCCGCGCCCGAACCGCAAATTAATCCCAAACAGGCGGCGAAACCAACCGGCAATAATTCATTTTCACTTTTCGGTAACGGCGTAAATTTAGACAAAGACACCCTGCTCTTAGTCGCTTTGGTTGTGCTTTTGGGGAAAGAAAAGGCTGATACTAAGCTTTTGATGGCGCTGTTGTCGATATTGTTCTAAAACAACGGGGAATTCGCGAATTCCCCGTTAATTTTTTTAGTTTCTTCCACGCGGTGAGCATCTTTAGTCTCTAAAATACTTTCATCGCGAACTAACAGCGCGGTTGCCGCGCCGCGGCTTTTGTTTCTTTTTCTATTTTTATTTCTTCAATTTCAGCGGCATAACTTTCTTAGCCTTTTTCTCTGCCGGGATTTCTGCAACGGTCTCTTTCTTTTCTTCAACTGCTACAGGTTCTGTTGAAATAACAGGTGTTCTGAAATAGGTGGTATTGAGTTTCGCTATCCGCCGCGAGAGCTTGTCGGTGAAGACGTCTGCCTCAGCTTGCCAGTGCCAATTTGTGCCTACTGTTGACGGGGTGTTCATACGGGCTGATGAACCTAATTTCAAATAGTCCTGCGCCGCGACAACTACTAAATCCGAGGCTGACATAAAGAGGGTGCGGATTAAGGCTTTTACTGCCTTTTTAGGGGATTTGCCCTTTGCGTGTGTATAGCGTTTCACACGCTTTTGCGTTGCAGTATCACTTGATAAAAACCAGCCGAGTGCAGTGTCGTTGTCGTGAGTGCCGATATAGGAGACGGAATTCTTAATAAAGTTGTGCGGGAGATATCCGCTGTCGTCGCCGCCGAAAGCGAATTCCATTACATTCATACCCGGGTAACCCAGTTCGTCAAGCATTTCATGTACTTCGGGTGTCAAAAATCCTAAGTTTTCAGCGATAAGTTCGGGGCAAGGTTTGCTCTGTTTCTTCATTTGAGCGGATATAAACTTAAACATCTCCGCCCCGGGACCTTTTTCCCATGTGCCGTTTTCAGCGGTAGTATCAGCGGCAGGGATTGCATAAAAACTCTCAAAACCTCTGAAATGGTCAATCCGCAAGACATCAAAAAACCGTGCGGAGTATTCCATTCGGCGAATCCACCATTTATAGCCGTTTTGTTTCATGAGTTCCCAGTTATAGAGGGGATTGCCCCAGAGCTGACCGGTCGGCGCGAAATCGTCGGGGGGACAACCGGCGACGTAAGTCGGGCGAAGCCCTGCATCAAGCCTGAAATTCTCAGGCGCGCCCCAGATATCCGCCGAATCCGCCGAAACATAGATAGGCATATCGCCGATAAGTTTTACGCCGTTTTGTCCTGCATATTGTTTGAGCGTGTCAAATTGCAGCGCGAAAACCATCTGTTCAAAATAATAATAATGAATAGTATCAATGTTTTCACGTGTAAAATCAAGCAAAGCTGTTTCGTCGCGCAAGCGGTATTTTTTATCCCACGCTGGCCACGGTGTACCGTCTGTTTCGGCTTTGAGGGTCATAAACAAGGCATAGTCTTCAAGCCAATCACGGTTATAGGCAAAAAAATGCAATAAAGATACCCCGAAGATATCCGTCTGATTATCGGATTTTTTGTACTTATCATAAGCTTTGCGCAGAACGTTAGTCTTAATTTTGCCGTATTCTTCGTAATTGTTAAAATTGCCTTTTAATGTTTGAAGCAACGGTTCGTCGGGTTCGATTAAACCTTTTTTAATTAAATCATGTAAATCAATAAGATTTACGTTTCCGGCGAACGCCGAATATGACTGATAGGGTGAATCACCATATCCTGTAGGACCGATAGGGAGCATTTGCCAGTAACCGGTTTTTGATTTCGCTAAGAAGTCAACAAAATCAAAAGCGGGTTTGCCGAGGGTACCGCAGCCGAATTCGTCATAAAGCGAGGTAATGTGCATTAAAATTCCCGAGGCGCGCATAAATCTTTCTCCTTTTGTTATACTAAGACCATTATACAATATATTACTGACAAAATCAACACTTTAATATTAAATATTTTTCGGAGGAACAAAAAAATGCCGTCACAAAACAAGAATTCCCAGAATTGCAGCAACCAAACTCAAAATCAGTCACAGAATCAGTCACAGAATCAAACCCAAAACAAGAAAACCCAGAACTGCAATAATTCCGTTCAAAATTACACCGAAATAGATAACGCAATCGATCAAACCCAAAACCAAACTCAACAAAGAACAACAAACAACCGCCAATCCCAAAAAACCTGCCCTCCCGGACAAGCGTAACAGAGGTCAGAAGTCAGAAGTCAGAAGACAGAGCGACTTCATAACTCAAATTCAGATTTTACGAAAATCGCATTACCAACTTTAAGCAGGTAATGCGATTTTATTTTATCCATGTTTAAGAGAAATTGTCGCTCTTATATCTGACCTCTGACCTCTGACTTCTGTGATCTGACTTCTGTGTTTATTCCATGATGCCGATTTCGCGGAGGATTTCTTCGAGGGGGGCGTAAACTTGTTCATACATTTCGGGGTAAGCCTGTTCAATCAAATCGAATATTTCATTCATATAGGCAAACATTAGGATAGTCGATACTATGAAGACTACAAGTCCGATAATGGAGAAGATAATCCCGCCGGTAGAAGCGGCGCGCCCGACAGGGTAATGTTTAGTTTTAAAGATTATGCCGAGGATAATGCCGACTATGGATAAAATAGGAATACCGGCAAAGATTGAAACTATACCCAAAACAAGCGAAGCGGTAGCAAGTCCCGTAGGGTAATATTTATAAGGCGTACCGTAAGCGTAGGGCGACTGTGCACCGTATGGCAAATTCTGCTGAACTTGCCCGTCAACAACTTGCGGCGGCAACTGCTGAGGCGGAATTTGAGGGAGATTTTGCCGGGGCGACGGTTCGGTATAGGGGTCGAACTCGGGAAGGAGTTCTTTATTATTATCCATAAGTAAAAATCCTTTCAAAATTAAGGGATAAATTAATATCAGAATAATTATACAATATTTTTATGTATTTTGCAAGGCAATTTAGAAAATTTAATAGTATAAATCAAAAATTTATTAATATTTTGTAAAGTTTTAAGTAACTATTGACATTGAGGCAAAATTTGTGCTATAATAATTTGCGTAACACAATAATAAGTCACATAAACGAGAACCCGATAAAACCCTCTTTCGCGGGTGCATCTTAAGTTTACTGAAAGACTAAGCCCGCGATCTGACAGCGGGTCGCCCGCGCTGATATAGCTCAGTCGGCAGAGCACATCCTTGGTAAGGATGAGGTCACCGGTTCAAATCCGGTTATCAGCTGAACACAGAAGTCAGAAATCAGAAGTCAGAAATCAGAGAATGAGCGTTTAGATTTTAGCTATTATTTAGAAGTTCATAACTCTGACCTCTGACCTCTGATATCTGATTTCTGTATGGAGAAGTCGCCTAGCCCGGTTTATGGCGCACGACTGGAACTCGTGTATGCCCGAAAAGCATCGAGGGTTCGAATCCCTCCTTCTCCGAACACAGAAATCAGAGGTCAGAAGACAGAGGTCAGAGAATGAGCGTTCAGATTTTAGCTAAAATCTAAAAGTTCGCAATTCTGACATCTGACTTCTGATCTCTGATTTCTTTCTGACCTCTGATATCTGATTTCTGATTTCTGTTATGCGCACCGATAAATTTTTAGCGGATAGTCTTTTAATCAGCCGAAGTGAAGCACGGGAGCTTATTAAGCGGCGGCTTGTGAGCCGTGAGGGCGTTATTATTAAGGATTTCGGCTGTGATATTAAATACGGCGAATGTCTTCTGTGTGAGGGCGTTACGCTTTTTTGCCGTGAATTCATTTATTTGATAATGAATAAACCGGCGGGTTTTGTCTGCGAAAACGGTGTGAAAGATTCGGTATTTGAACTTATCCCCGTGGGTTTGCGCAAAAAAGGATTATCTACGGTCGGAAGATTGGATAAAGATACGGAAGGTTTGCTTTTGATAAGCGACGACGGCGATTTTATTCATAAGATAATTTCCCCGAAAAAGCATATTGAAAAGGAATATTTTGTAAGGTTGCGTGACAAAATAGAGATTAAGACAGATATAAAAGAAAAATTTACAGCGGGTATAATCACAAACGATTTCATAGCGAAACCGGCGGAAATAGAATTTACAGAAAACGAACATGAAGTTTTCCTGACGATAACAGAAGGCAAATTCCACCAAATAAAAAAGATGTTTTTAGCCCTTGACAACGAAGTAATATATTTGAAACGAACAAAATCAGGCAACTTAAAATTGCCCGAAGACTTGCCCTCAGGGCAAGTAAGAGAGTTAACGGAAGCAGAAAAACAAGCGATTTTCGAGCATCAAGATGAAAGGTAAATAGTCGCTCTGTCCTCTGTCCTCTCGCCTCTGTCTTCTGGATTGTGCAACTTGCTACAAAATAAGTATGTGTTTTTTATGAATAAAACACATTTTCGTTAAAATTAATAAATAAATTACAAAAAGTTTAGTGCTTTTTAATCTTGAATTTTTACGAAAAAATTGGTATTATAATAGTAGGAAAAAATCAGAGCAAACTGCCTCTGAAATGGAAATTATAAGACTCATGCGGTGAGTTATGTGATATTCTGTAGCTTTGCGGTTTGCCTATAAATTATATTAACGGGAGGACTATTTAAAATGGCAAGTTTATCACTGCGCAATATTTACAAAAAATACCCGGGCGGCGTGGTAGCCGTATCTGACTTTAATCTCGAAATCAGAGATAAAGAGTTTATTATCCTTGTAGGACCGTCAGGCTGCGGTAAATCAACGACTTTGCGTATGGTTGCAGGGCTTGAAGAAATCTCCGAGGGCGAACTCTATATCGGCGACCGTCTTGTGAATGACGTTGCGCCTAAAGACCGCGATATCGCGATGGTTTTCCAGAACTACGCTTTATATCCGCATATGACAGTTTTTGAGAATATGGCTTTCGGTCTTAAACTCAGAAAAGTACCTAAAGATGAAATCAGCCGTAAGGTTGAAGAAGCCGCAAGAATTCTTAATATCACGGCACTCCTTGACCGTAAACCGAAGGCTCTCTCCGGCGGTCAGAGACAGCGTGTTGCCTTAGGGCGTGCTATCGTGCGTGAGCCGCAGGTTTTCTTACTTGACGAGCCGCTTTCAAACCTTGACGCTAAACTGCGTGCACAGATGAGAACCGAGATTTCAAAACTTCACCAGAAACTCGGCACAACATTTATTTACGTAACGCATGACCAGACAGAGGCTATGACAATGGGCGACAGAATCGTTGTTATGAAAGACGGTTTCATTCAGCAGGTTGACTCGCCGCAAAACCTCTATGCATATCCTGTAAACCTCTTTGTAGCGGGCTTTATGGGTTCGCCGCAAATGAACTTTATTAATGCGACACTCCGTAAAATTGACGGCAAATATACCTGTGAATTCGGTTCGGAAGACACAAAAACTACCCGCGGCAGGAAATTCTATGTAGAAATTCCCGATTCAAAGGTTGATGACGCTGCTTTAGAGCCGCTTCTTGACCAACAGGTAATTTTAGGCGTACGTCCCGAAAACATCCATGATGATGAAATGCACATTTCGGCGGCTTCAACGGGTATCATTGAAACAGAAGTTGAAATTACGGAAATGATGGGCGCAGAGACATATCTCTATCTCACTTGCGAAGGTATTCCCCTCACAGCACGTGTAGACCCGCGCTCAACTGCCCGTCCCCAAGATACAATCAAGTGCGTTATCGACGCGAACAAGATTCATATTTTCGACGCGGAGACGGAGAAGACGGTTATTAACTGAGTACAGAATACAGAGTACAGAATACAGATTAGATATACCGCCCTGTTCCCTTGTTTAAGGGCGGCAGGGCGGTTGTGTTTTGGAGGATTTTATTATGGGTATGACTGATTCGCAATTTAAGGCGAATTTAAGAAAAGTTCGTGCTCTGATTGACGGAGTTATAAAATCAGAAAATGCCGATAAAGAAAAAATAATGAAAATTCTATTGACATTTCATCTAAATTATTATATAATGTAACTTAAGAGGTGAAATTTATGTTCAAATTCGATTTACTGACAACTTTTGGTACAATCTTAAACACAGGCTTGCTTGTAGGGCTTATTTTTATTGTTGTGAAACTTGTGAAAAAGCTTGGGAAATAGCTTGGGAAATAGTTTTTTACTTTTAGACGTAATACACAAAAAACCTCCCCGAATCCCGAGGAGGTTTTTATTAAGTATTTTAAATTTTTGATTTCTAATGTACGTCTACGCGGTGAGCATCTTCATTTTATGAAAGACTACCATCGCGAATTGACAGTCGGTCTCCGACTATTTCTTTTTTCTCGAAAGAGCCACGCCAGCGATAGCAACAACTGCTACTGCTGCGAAGATGGAAGCGGGAACGTTACCTGTAGCCGGAACTGCTGTAACTTCGGGAGCTGCTGTTGTAACAACAACTGTTGTTTCAGCGGGAGCTTCTGTAACTGCTTCTGTGGGTTCATCATCAGCTTCGATTACTGCGGGAGCTTCTGTTGCTGCTTCTGTTGTAGCTTCTGTAGCTGCTTCAGTAGCGGCTTCTGTTGCTTCTGTTACTGCTTCTGTAGCAGCAGCGGGATCATCGCCGGCCAAAACGGCACCATCAGCACCGAGCAACTCAACAGCTAAAAGTGAAATATCACTGTTGGTGTAGTAGAATTGAACGATTATTTGTTTGTATGCGTCATCTGCTCCGAAGATGGGAGCATCAGTTTGAACCGTATAAGTATTGCCAACGAAGTTATCTAACTTCCATTGATCAGCCGCTTCTTTCCAACCGGTGGTTGTTGAGTTCCAGAAAACTCTGCCTTCAAAACCTGTGCCTGTCACGTCCGAGAAAGTAAGTCTGACACCGGCTACTTGATCAACAACATCAGGAGCAAGTGCTAAAGCATCAATTTTGTAGTTGAGATTAGCTTCAACTTCTGAGATAAATTTAGATTCGTAGGGTATTTCAATAGCAGCACTCGCGCTGAACGCCATAGCCGAAAGAGCCATAGCAGCTGCCGCTACAGCGGCAACGATTTTCTTTAAATTCATTGTTAAAAATCCTCCAATGAAAAATTTTTTAAATTTTTTTATTTATTTCACAGAGGGGCTGTTATGCACCCCTCTGTAACGTAAACCATAAATAAAGCTTAGCTTACTTTCTTTTGCGGGAAACGATCATCGAAACGCCGGCTAAAACTACAACTGTAGCTGCGATAGCGATAGGAGCGTTGCCTGTAGCCGGAGCTGTTGTAGCTGCGCCTGAATCAGCTGCGGGAGCTGTATCAGCTGCGGGAGCCGCTGAACCTGCGAATGCAACACCGTTGCCGTCAGCGTCTAAGAACTGAATGTTATCAATATATACATCAACATTAGCCGGACCTGCGGATTGTGACCATTTCATGAATACAAGTGTTGAGCTTGCAGCGTCAAGTTTCCATTTCTTAGCGGGGAGTAACCATTTCTTTTCGATAGGCATAACAACTGTAGCAGCGTTTGTGTATTCGCCGCCTTCCCATGTGGATTGGTCTTCTGCGGGATAAGCTTCGCCGGCAGCATCGGAACCGATTGACTGTAAGCATCCGCCTGTCCAGTTCGGAGGTGTTACGCCGTCAGCGGAAGCACAGATAACATCCATCTTGATGTTTGTGATTTTATCAAGGTCATCACCGAACATAGCTTTAACATCAAATCTGATTTTTATAACTTTTGAATCAGCGTCAGTACAAGCGAATTTGAGCATTTTTGAGCCGTTATAATCAGCAACGGAAAGTACGCCGGAAGCTTCGTCGCCGCTTTGGGTAACGCCCTCAATAACTGCATCGGGTGTAAAAGCAATGATATTAGAGTTAATTGTGCCGTCCTCAAAGTCCATAACGCCTGTAGCAGCAGCATTAGCGCCTGTGCTCATAGCTGAAAGTGCCATAGCAGCAGCAGCAATCGCCGCGATTGCCTTTTTGAATTTCATAAGAAAACTCCTCCAAGAATTTTTTTGTATTCTTTTATTCCGCATAGGCGTTTGTCGCGCCTATGTATTGCAGTATCATTATAACATTGTTTTGAGATAATGTCAACGTCACTTTTTTACAATTTCAAAGAGATTTTTTGTGCATATTAACTAAAAATTATTTATTGTGCGCATTATTTGACTTAATATACGTCAAAAGTTACTTTTTTATTAAATTTTTGTGTAATCGTTTTTACGCAGTTTTACAGCCACAATTTTTCGTGTATACAAAGAGTATTCTTATGAGAGTTTTATACGCTCATCTATTTTGATAAATCACACCCGCAATACGACTGCCTATACAATGAGTATTGTTTCGACAATTCTATACTCCGTTTATAACCGTTTTTCTTTTTCAAATCAAGCGGCAAAGCTTTAACGCCGTAAATTTTTTCAGCTTCAAGTGAAATTTCATACAATTTCCGTGCATCTTTATGCGGCGAAATCGAAAGAGTTGTCCCGAAATATTCTGCACCCATCTCACGCGCAAATTTCGCCGTTTCAAAAAGCCGCAAACGAAAACAAACATCACAACGCGCACCGCCCTCAGGTTCATCGCGCAATTCTGCCGTCTCAAAAAGCCACTTTTCATTGTCGAAGTTGCCCTCAAAAACCGAAACAGGGTTTTTAAACGGCATTTCTTTTACAAGCCGCAAAACCTCATTAAGCCGCCTGTGGTATTCATCAGGCGGCTGTATATTCGGGTTATAAAAAAACGCCGTAATGTCAAAATACTGTGAAAGGAATTCCAACGAATAACTCCCGCACGGCGCACAACAGGTATGCAGTACCAGAGAGGGTATATGCTCTTTGAGGTTTGCTATGACTTTTTCGGTTTCTTGTTGTAAATTAAACATTATTGATTCTGAATTGCCTTAAATTCTTCCGCCCAATATTCCGCCCCTGTCTCAAAAAACCCGATTACGTTTTCTTTCCCTGTGAAATTTTCTATCGCGATATAACAGGGTGTGCCTGATTCAGCAGTCGCAATTGTAAGCGTATAGCGCAGAGACAACCCCTCCGGATTTAAAATATCCAAGCGGCATATTTCCTGTGTAAGAAGCACGTGCGGAGCATTAAATACATTCCCTTTTGATGCCGCGAAAATGTCTTTGCACAAAGCGGCGGCATCGGCGGGTTTGATTTCAATCCGTTCATCATTCATATGAAGCACAGCCGTGATATCAGTCAAATTGTCCAGTCCGAAAAGTGCCGAGTCGTCATAATCGGGTATAATTACCGTCCCCTCTGCTACACCCTCTGCGTTTATATACGTAGTGGTAATTATCCCGCCCGTGTCCCATTCTTCCTCACCGGCGGCTTCTTCAACAGTGTCCTCATCAACAGCGGCATCATCTTCAATTGCCGCTTCTCCCTGCGGATATTCTACAGGTGAATCTTCCTCTGCCGCCGCTTCTTCTTCAAATACACCGCCTGTGTCTTCTGAATCACCTGCATCACTGTTTGAATACTCAATTTGAAATCCTAAAATATCATCAAAAGCCGCATCTTCACTCTCAATTTCATCGGCAACTTCCGCCGCCGGTGACGGTGCCAATGCCGCCGCCGGTGCTTGTTCCGCCGCATTGCCTGAAAAAGTCTCCGGGGGCGCGGCGTAAATAACAGACGTGTCGGTATAAGTCGGCGCGGTAGTGCTTGTTATTGACGTAATTTCGGGTGCGGTTTCGTTCGCGATACCGATAGTTTCCGACAAGGTTTTTACGCCGACAAAGCATATAAAACACGCCGCCGCCGCTAACGCGAAATTTCGCACCATACGAATGGGCGGGGTTTTTACGGACACATTTATTTCGCGTTCAGAAATAAGTTTCTGACGCGTTTTTTCTTTGAAATCAGGCGAAAAGTGAATTTTTTCAAGCTCTGATTTATAGTCTTTTATATTCATAATTTCGCCTCACTTTCTTTTTATTAAACATAATTTCTTATTCCGCCGCTTCATCATCAAACATAACGTCTTTTAATAACTTCCGCGCACGGGCAATTAAAGTCCCGACAGTTGCCTCTTTTTTGCCTAAAATCTTCCCGATTTCTTTGAGGGAATACCCTCCGTAGTAAAACATATGAATAGGCGTACGATATTTTTCGGGGAGTGACAAAACCGCCTCAAGCACAGGGTTTTCAACCGTTTCATTAGCCGGAATTTCTTCGGCTTGAGCACGATTTTCATCTAAATCAAGCGAAATGCGATGCCTGAACCAACCTGATTTTACAAAATTTTTAGAACGGTTTATAGCGAGCCGCAAAAGCCATGCTTTTTCGTGTTCGGCTGATTCAAAGGGGATTTCCCGTTTTATGAGCGACATTAAAACGTCCGAAACCAAATCTTCCGCGTCGGCTGTGCTTTTTGTATAGGTATAGCAGAGTTTTAAGAGCATATCTGAATACGTATCAAGCACATACTTGATGTATTCATCCGACCCGAACTCCGACGGGAAATAGGTTAATTCCTTCACCTTTGAACGTCCTTATTATAATAACAATTTATAATTAACTTTTTTTTCAGAACGACTTTAATTTTTTATTTTCATTCGCGGATAAGATTTTACACTCTGAAAGAGCCGCGCCGCGAATCAGCCCAGCGGGGGCACCCGCTTTATTTTATCAATTGTCAATCCTACAATTGTATAAACCACAACAGAAATTACTATCTGTATAACATTAGCCGGTATAGACAAAACCGCTTGCGGCGTATTATAGATTATCATTTCAGCCGTAAAATAACCGCCGACAGAAATTATTAGTGCTGTAATACAAGCAAGCATATTACGCGGAGTGAAAATTCTCTTTGAATTTTTAAAACTAAGTGTAATTAACGCTTTAATTATTACAGTAGGTAAAATCCACATCGGATAACCCGAAATCAAATCGGACAAGCCGCCGCCGATTGCCGCCGCCCCGAGCGCGAAAGGCTGAGGCAATATTGAGGCGCACAGGAAAATTACCGCATCGCCCATATGGATATAGCCGTTCCCGGCGGGGATATGAAGCATTGTTACGGCGAATATGAGAGCCGCGAAAATGCCGGATAAACAAAGATATTTTAAATTTTTTTGCATTTTTCAATCTATTAGTAATTTTTTCAACAAAGGCTCAAACACAGCGCCGTCGGTAACAGCTTCACCGTAATCCTCAGAAAATTCAGCGGCGAGTTTCACGAAATCGGCGGCAGACTTTACAGCATCTTTAAAAGGCGCGCCCGAAAGCACTTTCCCGGACAAAACAGCGGCGAATAAATCCCCTGTCCCCGAGCGTGAAATTGCCTTCTTTTCGGTAGAATAAACCGAAAAGAAAGAGCCGTCAAATAGAAAATTATCTATAAAGTCCCCTCTGTCAATGCCTGTGATAACGCACTTTCGGGGGTGGATTTTTTCAACAACAGCGCGAAGCTCTGTTTCACAGGGATTCGGGTTATAGGACATTTCTGCCAAAAAGAAACTTTCAGTCAGATTCGGCGTAATAATATCCGCGTGGTCTGTAAGGCGGCGAATACCGGCTGAGGTTTCGGGAGAAAACGCATTATAGAGTTTCCCGTTGTCGCCCATCACGGGGTCAACTATTATAAATGTATCTTTTACCCTAAACGTTTTTATAAAATCGAGGGCAAATTCAATCTGTTTAGGTGAACACAAATAGCCTGTAACTATCGCATCAAATTTAAGGTCAAGTTTTTTCCATTCGTTTATGAATTCCGGTAAATCCTCGGTAAGGTCAGTTTTATGAAAACTTTCAAACCCCGTATGGTTAGTAAAAACAGCGGTAGGTACACAGCAGCACTGTACACCTAAAACACTCAAAACGGGTAAAAGAACGCTTAGCGAACACCGCCCGAATCCCGAAAAATCATTTATCAGGGCGGCGCGGGGGATTTTTGATTTAATCATCGAGTTTTAGCACCGCCATAAACGCTTCCTGCGGGACTTCAACCGAGCCCAATTTGCGCATACGTTTTTTGCCTTCTTTTTGTTTTTCGAGGAGTTTCTTTTTACGCGTAATGTCGCCGCCGTAACATTTCGCCAAAACGTCTTTGCGCATGGCTTTTACGGTTTCGCGGGCAATAATTTTGCCGCCTATAGCCGCCTGAATGGGGATTTCAAAGAGCTGGCGCGGGATATTGTATTTTAGTTTTTCACAGATTCTCCGCCCCTTTGAATAGGCATTATCGGAAAACACTACCATTGAGAGTGCATCAACCTGTTCGCCGTTTAAGAGGATATCGAGTTTCACAAGTTTTGACTGAACATAGCCGATAAGCTCATAATCGAAAGAAGCGTAGCCTTTTGTCCGCGATTTAAGTGCATCAAAAAAATCATAAATAATTTCATTCAGCGGCAAATCATACGTCAACTCAACGCGGGTTTGGTCTAAATATTTCATATCAATAAAAACGCCGCGCCGCTCAACGCAAAGGTCCATAATTGCTCCGACGTATTCTGACGGCGTAAAGACTTTCGCTTTGGTCATTGGTTCTTCCGAGCTTGAAATTACCGCCGGGTCGGGGTATGATGAGGGGTTGTCGATATATTTTGTTTCGCCGTCAGTGAGGTTTACTTTATAAATAACAGACGGAGCAGTTGTAACAAGGTCTAAATTGAATTCGCGCTCTAAGCGTTCTTGAATTACTTCGGTGTGGAGAAGCCCCAAAAATCCGCATCTGAAACCGAAACCGAGTGCAGTAGAGCTTTCAGGCTCAAACGACAGAGCGGAATCATTCAGCTTGAGTTTTTCAAGAGCTTCGCGCAAATCGGCATATTTTGCACCGTCAGCCGGGTAAATACCGCAAAACACCATCGGGTGGACTTCGCGATAACCTTTGAGCGGCGTATCAACAGGGCTTTCGGCGTTTGTAACCGTATCCCCGACTTGTGTATCGGCGATAGATTTTATTGAAGCGGTGATATAGCCTACTTCGCCGCAGCCCAAAAACGCATTATTCACGAGGGCAGAAGCCCCCATAAATCCGGCTTCTGTGACGGTGAATTCAGCACCCGTGCCCATGAGCATAATGCGGTCGCCGGTTTTAATGCTGCCCTGTTTAACGCGGACAAAGATGATTACACCTTTATAAGAGTCGTAAACACAGTCGAAAATAAGTGCCGAAAAGGGTTTATCGGCATTATTTTCAGGCGGCGGGCAACCCTTTACAATCCGTTCCAAAACATCTTTGACATTTTCCCCTGTTTTTGCCGAAATACGCGGTGCATCAAGTGCGGGAATACCGATTACGTTTTCGATTTCTTCTGCGGCGGATTCGGGGTTACAGGAGGGGAGGTCGATTTTGTTTATTACCGGGATAATTTCAAGGTTGTTATCAAGTGCAAGATAGGTATTAGCAAGGGTTTGCGCTTCAATCCCCTGTGTCCCGTCCACAACCAAAACAGCCCCTTCACAGGCGGCTAAAGAGCGCGACACTTCATAGTTAAAATCCACGTGCCCGGGCGTATCAATGAGGTTGAATGTATAGTCCGAGCCGTCGTCGGCGCGGTAATTAAGCCTTACCGCCCGTGATTTTATCGTGATACCGCGTTCGCGTTCGATATCCATATTATCGAGGAGTTGTTCTTCCATATCACGTTTTTCGACAGTTCCTGTGAGTTCAAGAATTCTGTCGGCAAGAGTAGATTTTCCGTGGTCGATATGGGCGATAACGGAAAAATTTCGTATTTTTTCGGTTGAATATGATGACAAGGTTTTTGACTCCGGTTCTTTTAATTTTTGTGTAAATGTCCGTTTGAATGTCAGAATGAATGTTGTATGAATGTCTGTGAATGTCACGTTTGAATGTCGATATGAATGTCAATATGAATGTCAATATGAATGTCTTTGAATGTCCGTTTGAATGTCAGAATGAATGTCGGATGAATGTTATATGAATGTCGTGAATGTCACGTTTGCATGGCTTTGTCAGGGGACAGGGAGAGAGGGGGCGGCTATTAGGCGTGGCAGGCGTGACGCCGCCCCCTCTCTCCCTATCCCCCGACACCCCCAACCCTCTCACCCCCTGTGGGAGCGAATACGTGTACTGTCCGGTCTTACTCTTGCTTTTAATATATTCACTTACGGCTGCTTCTTAGCTCGTCCGCAATTCGGGAATTTAGATTTCAGCTAACAAACGCGACGTTCATTATCTGTCCTCTGTCTTCTCGCCTCTGTCCTCTGTTCTGTCCTCTCGCTTCTGTCTTCTATGATGCGAATACCTGCACCCAATAAGTGCTGTCCCCGTCCGTATATTTCCCCACGCCGAGTAGGGTAAAATTCTCATTCACCATATTGGCATAATGCCCCTCTGAGTTTTCCCACGTGATATAGGCTTCGGCGGCGGTTGTCATAGTTAAAGTACCCATAGCTATGTTTTCACCCATATAGCCGTAACTGCCAAAACTTTCAAAAGCCGTGAAACACTCCGTGCCGTCGGGGCGTGTGTGCGAAAAATTTTCGGGTAGCTCTTTTGCGCGGAGATTCGCCGCTTTAGTTAGTCCCTCATCTATTGTCAGTTCATTTAAATTTTTTGAAACACGAAGTTCATTCACGAGTTTTAACATTTCATCAGAAAAATCTTCCGCCGTGTCTTCTTCCGCAGATTCAGTCTCGGGCGTTAAAGTTTCAGCCGGCGTTTCACCGCCGATTTTACTGTTGATGTAGTCTATCATTTCATCTGAAAAGCTGTCGGTGTTTTTATAATAGTCAGATAGTTTCGTATTCGGATAATATACAGTAATTACCGCAACCCGCGTTCTGTCAAGAAATGTTATCCCGGCTACATCCGTAACGATTTTCCCGCCGCCGAGACTCTTGTCCGCCGCAATCAGCAAGTCAAGCAGATAAAACTCGTTATTCACAAGGTCTTTAAATTCAGCATAGCTTTCATTTCTTGAAATTGAAATAGAGAAAGTGTTATTTGAAACCTTTTTTGTTTTCGCATTTTTCAGTACTTGCGCCTTAATAATGTCGCCGGCTTTTTCGGCGGTCGAAGCCATCAGTTTCGCCGTTTGGTAATACCCTTTCGCCGCATCGGTACATTCGGGACTTATAAATACCGACGAATCGGGAGCTGCAGTCATAAAGAAATCAGGCACCATTAAAAAAGCGTAATTCACATTGTTAATCAGCGTTTTATCCGCGTCATCAGCCGCAACATCAACATTATACCATTTTTGGTTATAATAAACCTTGTTCCAGACATCAGACGCATTTTCGGCATTATAAACGACAGTCGAATATATCTCCGCCTTTGCGCATAAAAAGGAGAAAGCCTTAGCATAACCTTTTTCAGAGCCTTTCCCGCCGTAAAGCACACCATAGGGGATATCACGGTATTTATAGTCCGTTGAAAGCTCCGCATTTTTTGCGATATAATTATGGATATAGTTGATTTTCTGATAATCCGAATAACCCCTATCGTCCATATATTCTACAACTTCGGCGGCGGCATCGTTAATGCGCTTCATTGCTAATTTATATGCGGCTTCCCCTAAGCTGTAGGTGAATGTGAATGTTGTCAGGTTTCTGTCGCCGGTAACATTAATGCCTTTGATATTCATAAGTTCCGGGTCACAGTCACGGGCAAGCGTTAAAAGTTTCAGAGCGGCAGTACGAGGCAGTGCCGGCTCAAAGACCAATTCCGGTGTATTTGTTATAATAGCTTCACGCAAGCTGTCATATAAACCCTGTTCATCTTCCGTCAAGAGGAGATAATTATAGGGCATTATAGTTTTTTCAGCCGCCGAAGCGGTTATACCGAAAGAATTCAGCCCCAAAATTAACATCAGCGCGAGGGACAAGGATAAAAACTTTTTCATAAATCCACCTGATTTAATTGCTGACAATTAAATTTACATTCAAAACATCGTCCGCGAAATACCATTCAAGGTCGGCACTGTTACTTACGCCTAAACTTTTACGGAGTTCGCTTTTTTTGTTTGTGAAGAAATCTTCAAGTCTTTTAAATTCTTCTTTTGAGGTAAGCTGATAAGTCACCAAATATTTTGAATCTGAATTTTTCTTTGTTTTTACTACAGCATTTATTGCCGCAAGTGCTTCCTCTGCCGTGTCTGCTGTAAGCTTATACATTTCGTGGTAAGAGTTCTTTTTATTGGCGGCTTTGACTTCTTTTATATACGGGTCATCCCACTCATCGGCGGCTTTGTATTCCGAATCGGCTAACATGAAGTAGTCATAGAACACAAACCCCGTATCATCGGTATAGTCGTTGTTTGTGATATCAATATTATACCATGATTTACCGACTTTTATCTTGTTCCATGCATGACCGGGTTCGCTTTCCGTGCCGTCATCAAGGGCAACCGTAACTTCATAACCCGCTTTTTCGGCTAAATACTGGAAAGCATAAGCATAACCGTCGCATTTTGCCTTTCCGAGGTATAAAGCCCCATACGCCAAGTCGTTATTTTTTGAATTCAAGTCGTAGTCTGCCTTTTCGGCGATATAGTCGTGTATGTATTTTATCTTTGCCACATCACCTGTCATATCCGCTAAAGCCTCTGATACCTCATCCCACGCTTCATTAAGGCGTGTTATTATCGTTTTAAACGACTTTTGGGTATAATAATAGTCGAATTTCAGTTTAAGCTGCTGACCGCCGCCCGAATTCACATTAACCTGTGTAAAATCCTCAAGATTAAATGTATATGTGTCATAAAAAAGCAAAAGCTGGAGATAAATCTGTGCATTCGCAATAATTTTATTCGCCTCAGCCTGTGTCCTGATGGTTTCTGAGAATGTATATGAGCTCTTTCCGTTCAGTACGGCATTGCGGATATCTATATACTCTTCAAGCTGTCTCTCACTGAGTTGTTTGGTATAAAACGGCAAAATAAAATCCGCAGAATTTTCAGCTCCCGCAGTAACCCCCGGGAACACCCCGACAGTCAAAATCAACGCAAATAGCAGTGAAATAAGTTTCTTTTTCATAATAGGTCTCCTCATCAATAGAAATTTATTGATACTCTTTTATTATAACATATTCTAATAGCAATTGCAAGTATTTTTTCGGCTCATGCAAAATCAAATTTTTCAAAAAAACAAAGTAAATTGTAGGGGACGATGTCCACGTCATCCCGCAAAACAGCGCAACACTGATGAAAATATTTTCATATTATATTTTTCAAAATTTACTGCATAATTTTTTCAAGTTTCATTGACATTGTGCTTAAAATATGGTATAATATTTTCATATGTTTTCAAATGAAATAAATTCCAAAAGGAGATATAAAAAAATGGCAGGATTAAACAAAGTTACAGTAGACGACATCAATGTAAAGGGCAAACGCGTTTTAGTCAGAGTGGATTTTAACGTTCCCTTAAAAGACGGCAAAATCACCAATGACAATCGTATTACAGCGGCTCTCCCGACAATCAAAAAGCTTATTTCAGACGGCGGCAAGGTTATCCTCTGTTCACATCTCGGCAAACCCAAAAACGGTCCCGAAGACAAATTCTCATTAGCCCCGTGTGCAACACGTTTAGCGGAACTTTTAGGGCAACCCGTTGTGTTCGCAAAAGACGATGAAGTAGTAGGACCGAATGCGCGCGCGGCAGTTGACGCTATGAAAGACGGCGACGTTATTCTGCTTGAGAATACGCGTTTCCGCAAAGAAGAAACAAAGAATATCGAGAGTTTCAGCAAAGATTTGGCATCTATAGCCGATGTGTTTGTGATGGATGCTTTCGGTTCATCGCATAGAGCGCATTGCTCAACGGTGGGCGTTACAGAATATGTAAAAGAAACGGCTGTCGGTTATTTAATGCAAAAAGAGATTCAATATTTAGGCAATGCGGTTGAAAATCCCGTTCGCCCCTTTGTTGCTATCCTCGGCGGCGCGAAAGTTGCCGATAAACTCAACGTAATAAGCAATCTGCTTGAAAAATGCGACACGCTGATTATAGGCGGCGGCATGGCGTATACATTCTTAAAAGCACAGGGAATGGAAATAGGCACGTCCCTTGTTGACGACGAGAAACTTGATTACTGCAAAGAGATGCTTGCGAAAGCGGGGACTTTGGGCAAGAAACTATTGCTGCCGATTGACACGGTAATTACCGAAAATTTCCCTGACCCGATTGATGCTGAAATTGATGTAACAACCGTTGATTCAGCGACAATCCCCGCTGATAAAATGGGCTTAGATATCGGACAGAAAACACAGGCATTATTTGCAGAAGCGGTTAAGTCGGCGAAAACAGTTGTGTGGAACGGACCGATGGGCGTGTTTGAAAACCCGATTTTAGCTAAAGGCACTATAGCAGTAGCACAGGCTCTGGCGGACACAGACGCGACAACAATAATAGGCGGCGGTGACTCGGCGGCGGCAGTAGTACAACTCGGTTTCGCCGACAAAATGTCCCACATAAGCACAGGCGGCGGCGCGTCTTTAGAATATCTTGAAGGTAAGGTTTTACCGGGCGTTGCGGCAATTGCTGAAAAGCAGTAAATTGTAGGGGCGGATGCGCCACGTAGCAACGCTACAACGCCCGCCCGCACGTTCTCAATTGTGAAATTTTAGTTGTAAAGAAAAAAATATTAAAATTTAATTTGAACCCTAAAATATGCCGTTTTAGGATATGCGGGCGGGCGGGGTCGCCCGCCCCTACACAAACAAATGAATATCCTCCCAAAAGAAAGAAATTATAAAATGAACAAAACCCTAAGAACCCCTGTTATAGCAGGGAACTGGAAGATGAATAAAACAGCTTCCGAAGCCGAAATACTCATAAAAGAATTGATTCCATTAGCTGAAAATGCCGCTTGTGAAACCGTAATATGCGTACCGTTTACGGATATATCTACAGCGGTAACACTTACAAAAGGCACAAAAATCAAAGTCGGCGCGCAGAATGTGCATTTTAAAGCATCGGGTGCATTCACGGGCGAAATTTCCGCGAAAATGCTCACAGAAGCGGGTGTAACTTATGTCGTAATCGGGCATAGCGAACGCCGCCAATATTTCAACGAAACAGATTTAACCGTAAACCGCCGCACTAAAGCCGCTCTCGAAGCGGGTCTGACGGTAATTTTATGCGTAGGTGAAATGCTCTCAGAACGCGAAGACGGTATTACGGAAACAGTGGTTGAACTTCAAACGGTAGCGGCGTTGACAGGTATTACAGCCGAACAAATGAAAAATGTAATTATTGCCTATGAGCCGGTTTGGGCAATAGGTACCGGCAAAGTTGCCACAGACGAACAAGCCGAAGAGGTTTGCGCATTTATCAGAAAAGTTTTGGAAACAAAATACGGCAAAGAAACAGCCGATAAAACCGTAATCCAATACGGCGGCTCAATGAACCCGAAAAACGCAGCAGGACTGCTCGCGAAAGAAAATATAGACGGCGGTCTCATAGGCGGCGCATCGCTTAAAGCAGACGATTTTAAGGCACTTTTAGAAGCCGCTTCATAAAAAAATTGAAACAGAAAAAAAAGAAAAAGATAATCTTAATATCCCTCATTATAACAGCGGTAATTTTCATAACGTTTGCGCTGACAGACCTTGTTCGCACACGTTATGAAAAAGACCCTTTGTTTGCTGTTCCCCTTTTAAAATACGACAGCGGGAGTATAGATTACTATGGTTTGGGGTATAAAGTATATAAAGACGTGAATTTCTTAAACGGCGACATTAACTATTATTACGCCGTGTGGTTTGTACCTAAGTTTTTGTATGTAAGATAGTAAATTATAAAGTTAATTAACTTTTGAAATAAATTAAAAATTTTGCAGGGGCGATCCGCCTTGCAGAAAAATCTGCCGCCCGCCCGCATTTTCAGAAGCGGCGAAATTAAGATTGAGGTAATATATGAAGAAAACTCTCGCATTAATAATTATGGACGGATTCGGTATCAACCCCGACAACTACGGGAACGCTATAACAGCCGCAAATACCCCGAACCTGTGTAAATATTGGAAAGAAAACCCACACACGCAAATAGGCGCGTCGGGCATGGACGTAGGTCTCCCTGACGGTCAAATGGGCAACAGTGAAGTCGGGCACACAAACATAGGCGCAGGGCGAATCGTTTATCAGGAACTCACGCGTATCACAAAAGACATTAAAGACGGCGTATTTTTTCAAAATGCCGCTTTGATTGAAATAATGGACTACTGTAAAACCAACGAAAAAGCTCTCCATATGTTCGGACTCTGTTCTGACGGCGGGGTTCACTCGCATAATGACCATTTGTTTGCTTTGCTCAAAATGGCGAAAAAACGCGGCTTGACGGACGTTTTTGTCGATTGTTTTATGGACGGACGGGATGTTCCGCCATCCTCCGGTATTGATTTTATCGCACAGCTTGAAGAAAAGATGAAAGAAATCGGTATCGGTAAAATTGCAGTAATCAGCGGGCGTTATTACGCTATGGACCGCGACAACAATTTCGACCGCGTGAAAAAAGCCTATGACGCTCTGGTTTCGGGAATCGGCGAAAAGGCGGCAACCGCAAATGAATGTATGAAACACTCCTACGAAAACGGTGTTACCGATGAATTCGTATTACCGACTGTGATTGACGGCGCGAAACAGATAAGCGAGGGCGACGGAATTATTTTCTACAATTTCCGCCCGGACAGAGCGAGAGAAATTACACGAACCTTTGTTGACCCCGAATTTAAGGGATTTGAACGCCCTCTGCCCGGCGTGAAATTTGTGTGTTTTACGCAATATGATGTGACAATGCCGAATGTCACGGTTGCATTTTCACCGCAATCATTGTCGAACACGTTCGGCGAATATATTTCACAAAAAGGCTTAACCCAGCTCCGTATCGCCGAAACGGAAAAATATGCACACGTAACATTCTTCTTTAACGGCGGCGTAGAAAAACAATACCCGGGCGAGGAGCGCGTTTTGGTGAATTCGCCGAAAGTCGCGACATACGATTTAAAACCCGAAATGTCGGCTTTTGAAGTTACCGAAAAGTGTTTAGAATGTATAAAGAATGATAATTTAGATGTAATTATCTTAAATTTTGCAAATTGTGACATGGTAGGTCATACAGGTGTATTTGAAGCGGCGCGCAAAGCGGTAGAAGCCGTAGACACCTGTGTAGGAAAGGTAGCAGAAGCGGTTTTAGCTACAGGCGGGAGCGTATTAATTACCGCCGACCACGGCAACGCCGACAAGATGTATGAAGCAGACGGCTCACCCTTCACAGCCCACACAACAAACCCCGTACCCTTTATTATCCTCGGACAGGGTAACTGTAAAGTAAGAGAAGGCGGCGTGTTAGCAGACGTAGCTCCGACAATGCTTAAAATTTTAGGTTTACAGCAGCCGGGAGAGATGACGGGGACGAGTATAATAGAGTGATATCAAGAATTATATAAGGAAATTTTATGGAAATCAAACCGAAAATCCGCGGATTTATTTGTACTACCGCCTCAAAAGAGGGTTGTACTGAAAATGTTAAAAATCAAGTAGAATATGTTAAAAAACAGCCTGCTATTGAGGGCGGACCTAAAAAAGTTTTGGTGATAGGTTCGTCTATGGGTTACGGTTTATCGTCGCGTATCGCCGCCGCATTCGGAATGGGTGCTCAAACGATAGGCGTTATCTACGACAAACCCGAACTCGGAAACAAAACCGCTACTGCCGGTTGGTATAACAACGAAGCCTTTGAAGCCGAAGCCAAAGAAGCCGGAATCTACGCTAAAACCGTAAACGGCGATGCTTTCAGCATAGATACAAAAGAATTAGTAATAGACCTCATAAAAAAAGACTGGGGTAAATGTGACTGTGTTATCTACAGCCTTGCTTCACCGCGACGAACCACCGATGACGGGATAACTTATTCGTCTGTATTAAAAACAATCGGCTCTGAATATACAAACAAGAGTTTAGACCTTTCAAAAGCCTATTCCGACGGAGTTGTTAATGTAACAAAAGTTACCGTAGAACCCGCAACGGAAAAGGAAATCCACGACACCGTAAAAGTTATGGGTGGCGAAGACTGGCAGGACTGGATAGAACTTCTCGTAAAAGAAGATGCCATTGAGCCGCAAGCCGTGACTATTGCCTATTCATATATAGGTCAGGAGCTCACTCACCCTTTATATAAAGACGGCACAATCGGCAAGGCGAAAGAGCATTTAGTCGCTGTTTCAAAAAGCCTTGAAAATAAATACGATGCCCTCTCGGCGTTTGTTTCAGTAAACAAAGCCCTCGTTACACAATCCTCATCAGCTATCCCCGTAGTACCTTTATATATTTCCGCTTTATATAAAGTAATGAAAGAAAAAGGTATTCACGAGGGTACTATAGAGCAAATGTACAGGATGTTTGCGAAAAAAATCTTCGGTGAAATTATCGACACCGATGAAAACGGTTTAATCCGAATGGACGACCTTGAATTACGCCCTGATGTACAGGGGGAGGTTGCGGCTATTTGGGAAATGGTGAATTCCGACAATGTGCGTGAACTTTGTGATGTAGAGGGGTATATGAGTGATTTTTTGAATATATTTGGGTTTGACTTAATTTGACAATTTACTCTCCTGCTATGTGGTATAATTATACTAATTAACGCATAGTAGGAGAAAAATATGGCTAATGGTGCGCCTGTTAAAGAGAAAGTTGAACAAATATCCGCCGGAATTGTTCGAGATATTTCAGAAAATATAAATTTTCAAACCTCTGAATCCGCCGGTAATGCTATTTTATTAAAAGTCGTCTTCTCTGCCCTATTCGGTGCGTTTGTGTCGGGCGCTGAGATTTCGGGGGCGGCTTTGCCTGTCGGGGTTGCTTTTGCTTCGGCTTTGCCGCCTGTTTATGCGGCGGCGGCTATGGCGGGCGATGTTATCGGGCTTCTCTTTACGGGGCTTGTTACCGCCCGCGCACCCGATATTTTAGCTCTTGTGATGCTCTGCGGCATAAAAATTATCGCTTCGTCACTCTTTCGGCGCGATATCCCCGGGCAATTCTCATTCCTTATCGGCGGAGTGAGTTACATAATCAGCGGATTTTCTATCGCCGCCGTTTCGGCTGTTTCTCTGCCGCTTTCCATTGCTGTCGTGTTTCGCGGACTTGTTTGCGCGACTTTAGCGCAATGTTTTTTCGAGAGTTTTCGTATTGTAAATAAAAAATCTCCCGTAATTTCAATCAACCCCAAAACCGAATACCTCATTCTGTCCGCCGTCTTTGTCACAACCGTCTGCGCCGTATCAGGCATCGGCATTTCGGTAATAAACCTCGGACGCTGCCTGTCTGTAGCCGCTTGTCTCATTGCCTGCCGTCAGTTCGGCGAAAAGGCTCTGATAATAAATGCCCTATCACTTTTCGGGATGCTTCTGTGTTCTCACGACTTAGCAAGAGGTTCACTTCTGCTCTTAGTCGGGACACTGTCAGCCGTACTTTTCGGTTCGGGGAAACTCAGTATCGCCGCCCTGTTTTTGATTGCACTTTTATCGGGTGAAATTTTAAGCGGCGTTCCGTCAGGCGCAATAAACCTATGCGCGGACGCTTTCTGCGGTGCATTAATATATTGTTTAATCCCGAGCAGGCTCACAGATTATTTAAAGAAAATAACAGAAGTAAATTTTACCGAGGAATATTTTTCTAAAAAAACTGAAAATTTCGCCGCTTTAATTAATGAAACATCCCAAGCTTTCGACAAAGCGGGTGAAATATTGAATAATCGGCAGAAAATATCTAAAAATAACAGAATAGATATCAATGCGGTTTTAACGGAAGAAATTGAGAGTTCCCGCCGCAAAATCTGCGCCGCCTGTTCCGATTCCGTTTTTTGCCCGAATTTTAAGACAGGCTTCCCTCAGTCGGCTATGATGACTTTTACCCGCAATCTCACCCTCAAAGGCTTTTTATCCGAAAGTGACATCAGCGGCAGTCCCACAGAATACTGTACCCGCCGCCCCGCTTTAACAAACGAAATAAACCGCCGCGAAACCTATCGCCGCGCCAAACAAAACAACGCCGAATTCGCCCGCAATATCCGCTCGGCAGTCAGTGCTTCGCTTCATTCATATGAAGAACTCCTGTCTGCTGTTACGCCGAAATTCTTATCCGATAAAACGCTGACGGCTAAAATTTCATCAACCCTTAAAGAGCAAAACCCGGGCGCAAGATTTTCGCTCAATGCCGGTTTTTCAAACGGTTTGATTTACGCCGAAATTTTTTCAGACGGTGAAATTACTGTTTTAAATGACAAAAAAACTGCTGAAAAATTCACCGAAAAAATCTCAAATATTGCCGGAATGAAATTACGTTTAAGTATGCATGACACAACAGGAAAAAATCACCGCTATATTTACGCCCCGAAACCTCCGTTTTTTACCGAAATCAGCGTTGCTCAAATACCCGCAAAACGCGGCTCAGTAAACGGCGATACCGTCCGCGAATTCTCCGATGGATACGGAACGGACTATGTAATAATTTCAGACGGAATGGGACACGGCGCGCGCGCAAGAGTTGAATCGGCAATGACCGCTTCAATCCTCTCACGCCTCATAAAAGGCGGAGCAGACCCTTTAGCCGCCCTCAAACTGACGAATATCCTCCTTCGCGCAAAATCAGACAGCGAAATGCTTTCGACTGTGGACTTGCTGTGTTATAATCGTTATGAAAGCACTGTAAAACTTTATAAAATGGGCGCATCTGTGACATTTTTAATGTCAGGCGGCGAAATAACAGAATATCGTTCAAAAACTTTGCCGCTGGGGATTTTGACTGAATTTGAAGCCGATATCTTTGAATTTTCGGTAAAACCCCATGATACCTGTATTATGCTCTCTGACGGTATTCTTGAAAACATCTATCCGTTAATCAAAGAAATTCTATTAAATGACCAAATCCCACAGTCAAAAAAAGCCGATAAAATTTTAGAAACAGCAGAGACTTACACTCAAATGGATATTACTCCCGATGATAAAACAGCGGTGACAATAAAATTTCTAAAATAAATCTACAAAAAAGCGTATAAATTTTAATCTCTTATTAATGACATTTGTGCATAGTATACAAAAACAAAAAAAGTTTTAATACAAAACTATTGAATTTTTACAAAACCTATTGTAATTTATTCGATTCTGTGTTACAATAAAAATGTAAAAAAATATACAAATTTAAACAGAGCAGAACAGTTGCGAAGCAACTGCAATTCTGACCTCTGACATCTATATAAAGAACAAGGTGATTGCTATGAACGACAAAACAGATAAAAATATGAAGCCCGTAAAAACTGACTCTGTGTTGCCCTCTGATTATGAATTCCCGCTTCATGTGTTTCATGAGGGAACAAATCATGCGGCGTATGAATTTTTCGGGGCACACGGCGGTATTAAAGACGGCGTGACGGGTGTATACTTTCGGGTATGGGCACCGAATGCTAAATCTGTTTCGATTGTGGGTGATTTCAATGAATGGGACAGAACCAAAAACCCGATGAAACGCCTTGCAGATGAATCTGTATGGGAGATTTTCCTGACGGACGTTGATACATTTTTCGCATATAAATATTCGATAGAAACGCGCCATCGTTCTGTAGTTGACAAAGCAGACCCATACGGCACACATATGGAAACCCGCCCGGCTACCGCAAGCAAATACTTCGACATAGACGGCTTTAACTGGACAGACAGGAAGTGGTTTGAAAAGAAATCTAAAACTAATTTATATAAATCCCCGATGAACATCTACGAAGCGCATATCGGCTCGTGGAGAACCTACTCTGACGGGAAACCATTCAGCTATATTAAATTCGCCGAGGAGATGATACCCTATCTCACGCAAATGGGGTATACTCACCTTGAACTGATGCCTGTCGCGGAATATCCGTTTGATGGTTCGTGGGGCTATCAGGTAATAGGCTATTATGCCCCGACTTCACGCTACGGCACACCGTTTGACTTCATGACAATGATAGATAAATTTCATGCGGCAGGGATAGGCGTTATCCTTGATTGGGTACCCGCGCATTTCCCGAAAGACTCGGCAGGGCTGTATGAATTCGACGGCAGCTGCCTCTATGAGTACGCAGACCCCTTAAAAAAGGACCACTTCTCGTGGGGTACGCACGTCTTTGATTTCGGGAGACCCGAAGTGCAGTCGTTCCTTATCTCAAATGCCCTCTACTGGATAGAGAAATACCACGTTGACGGACTAAGGGTTGACGCTGTAGCTTCAATGCTCTATCTTGACTATGACAGACGCGAATGGAGACCGAATAAAGACGGCGGAAATGAGTGTTATGAAGCGGTTGAGTTTTTGCGCAACCTAAACACCGCCGCATTCGCCCGAAACCCCGATGTCCTTATGATTGCAGAAGAATCCACCGCATGGCCGCTTGTTACAAAACCCGCCGACGTCGGAGGCTTAGGGTTTAACTATAAGTGGAATATGGGCTGGATGAATGACATATTAGAATATATGCGCATGGACCCTATCTATAGGGCTAATAACCATAATAAACTGACATTCAGTTTCTTCTACAGTTTTTCCGAAAATTATATTCTGCCGATTTCGCATGATGAAGTTGTCCACGGGAAAGCCTCACTCCTCAATAAGATGAGCGGTAATTCCATGGATGAAAAAAAGGCAACCTACCGCACATTCTTAACGTATATGATGGCGCACCCGGGCAAGAAATTAAACTTTATGGGCAACGAGTTCGGACAGATGACCGAGTGGACAGAAGAACACGAACTCGACTGGAAGGCGCTTTCAACCCCCGACAATAAGAAGATGCAGGATTTTACCGAGGCTTTGAATAAACTCTACCTCAAAACCCCGGCATTGTGGGAGAGAGACGACTCATGGGAGGGCTTCGGCTGGATATGTCACGATGATTATATGCAGAGTGTTATTGCATTCAGGCGGATTGATGATACAGGAAAAGAAATTGTCGCTGTTTGTAATTTTGTACCTGTAAAGCGTGAACATTACCGCATAGGTGTACCCCGTGAGGGCAAATACGTTCAGGTTTTCTCGACAGAAAGCCCCGAATTCGGCGGACAAAACTTTTTCGATAATAAAAAGGTAAAAACAGAAGACTACGCAATGCACGGCTATGAAAACTCAATAGAACTGACAATCCCGCCCCTGTCGGCTATGTTCTTTGAGTTTGAACCGAACAAGGCGAAAGCGGCAAGAAAACCAAAAACAACGGCAATAGATGTAGATATCACAGAAGTAGTGAAAACAGAAGAAAAGCAAGAAAAATCAGCAAAGAAGACGGCAAAAATATCAAAAAACGATATCCAAACCGAAAAATCAGCATAAATTACCCCAAATTCCTACAACAGGAGGATTAAAATATATGTATACACGAAAAGAATGTGTAGCTATGCTGCTTGCCGGAGGACAGGGAAGCAGACTGTACGCACTGACAAAGGACATGGCTAAACCCGCTGTACCTTTCGGCGGAAAATACCGCATAATTGACTTTCCGCTCTCGAACTGCGTTAATTCGGGGATTGATACTGTCGGCGTTTTGACACAGTATCTGCCGATGGTTTTACATGACTACCTCGGAAACGGTCAGCCGTGGGACTTAGATAAAATGAACGGCGGTGTTCATTCGCTGCCGCCTTATCAGAATTCTAAAGGTGCTTCGTGGTATGAGGGTACGGCTAACGCTATCTACCAAAATATTACGTTTATCGACCGCTACAACCCGAAATATGTTATAATTTTATCGGGCGACCATATCTATAAGATGGATTATAACAAAATGCTCGACTTCCACAAAGCGAAGAATGCCGATTGTACTATCGCCGTTTTAGATGTGTCTATTGAGGAAGCTTCGCGTTTCGGAATTATGACCGCAGATGAAAAAGGCTTTGTGACAAAATTTGAAGAAAAGCCGAAAAATCCGACTTCAACCCTCGCTTCAATGGGTATCTATATCTTCACATGGGATAAACTCCGCAAATACCTTATTGACAACGAGGCCGACGAAACACAGGACAAAGACTTCGGGAAGAATATTATCCCGAATATGCTCTCCGACAACCAAGTAATGGTTGCCTATCCGTTTGAAGGATATTGGAAAGACGTAGGCACTCTCGATTCACTCTGGGATGCCAATATGGATCTTCTTAACCCGAAAATCCCGATAGATATGTATGACCCGAACTGGAAAATCTTCTCGCGCAATCCGATTATGCCGCCGCAATTCATCGGAAAAGATGCGGTTATTGAGAATTCGATGGTTACAGACGGCTGTGAAATTGAAGGCGCGGTTGATTTCAGCGTAATATTTGAGGGCGTTAAAATCGGGAAAGGTGCTAAAGTAAACTACTCGATAATTATGCCCGGGACTGTTATTGAAGACGGCGCAACTGTTGAATACGCTATAGTCGGTGAAAATTCGGTAATAGGTGCGGGCAGTAAAATCGGCTCTGACCCTACAGATTTTGCCGACCGCGACAAATGGGGAATCGCCGTTGTCGGGCATAACATCAATGTTGCCGCCGGGAAAACGGTTAACCCGAAAGATATTATTTCCGAAAGTATTATATAAGGGAAAGGTGAGATATCAATGAACAGCAATAAAAAAGTCCTCGGACTTATATTCAGTAATCTCCACGATGAAAATATCAGCGACCTCACCGAAAACCGCACAATGGGTTCGGTACTCTTCGGCGCACGCTACAGGCTGATTGATTTCCCGCTCTCGAGTATGGTTAACAGCGGCATTGAAGAAGTCGGCGTTATCACTAAATCGAATTACCAGTCGCTCCTTGACCACTTAGGAAACGGCAGAGAATGGGACCTTTCCCGCAAAAACGGCGGACTGCATCTGTTGCCCCCGTTCTCTCACAGCTCAAGCGGTATGTATCGCGGCAGACTTGAGGCGTTATACGGCGTATGGGATTTCATTAAAACCTCCGAAGCCGAATATGTATTGTTTTCCGATTGTGACGTAATCGCGAATATGGACTATGCTGAAATTATTGAAGAGCATATTCAGTCAAAAGCTGATATAACCTGTGTTTACGGCAAAGAAAATGTTTCGGCAGATATGTGTCAGGGCACTGACAGTTTCGGTATAAACGCAGACGGGCGTATTGTTGACGTACTCATAAAGCCGCATATCACAGGCGAAACAAATGTTTCACTCAACACATATGTGATGAAAAAAGACTTCTTAAAGATGATAGTTGACGACTCAATGAGCCGTTCGGACAAAGACTTTGAGCGTTCAGTCCTGCAAGCGCGGTGTGCAGATTACCTTATAATGGGGTATTGTTTTGACGGATATTTTTCAAGGATTTGTTCAAAGCAGTCTTATATGCGGGCGAATTTTGATTTGCTCAAAAGCGAAAACCGTCACCGCCTGTTCCCGGACGGCAGACCGATTTACACCAAAATCCGCGACAATCCTCCTGCGAAATACGCAATCGGCGCGAAAGTCAAAAACAGTCTTATCGGCGACGGCTGTATAGTAGACGGGGAAGTAACTGATTCGATTTTATTCCGCGGCGCGAAAGTTGCCGCCGGGGCAGTAGTTAAAAACTGTATAATTATGCAAGACACAATTATCGAAAAGGGTTCAACCCTCCAAAATGTAATCACAGACAAAAATGTTAAAATAACAGCAGGGCATCTGCTGACAGGCAGTGAAAAATACCCCTTGTTCATAGGGAAGGGTGCAGAAATATAATTTCTGTGAATGTCTGTTTGACTGTGTGTGAATGTCGCGTTTGAATGTCGGATGAATGTCACGTTTGAATGTCACGGCTTCGATGTCTTGCAGGGGATGAGGGGAGAGGGGGCGGCTATATATCGTGGCAGGCGAGATGCCGCCCCCTCTCCCCTACACCCCCTGCACCCCCTACCCCTCTCCCCCTTTGCAGCAAAACACCTTAAATCTTGAAATGCATCCAGAAAAAGTGTTTTCTGCACTTAAGTGTTTAGCTTATTACTAAAAATCAGCGATTCCACGAAAGCAGTTGCTTGAAGTGAATATACTGAACGGGTGAGTAAGACTAAATTAAGCAGCTTGGCAACCCCGCAGGGGGAGAGGGAGAGGGGGGTGTCGGGGGTGAGAGGGAGAGGGGGCGGCGTCACGCCTGCCACTCTGAATAGCCGCCCCCTCTCCCTCTTGCCCCTGACAAAGTCATGCAAACGTGACATTCACGACATTCATACAACATCGAAGCCGGACACTCATCCGACATTCAAACGGACATTCACAGACATTCATCTGACATTCAAACGTGACATTCATCTGTATTCTGTATTCTCGATTCTGTCTTCTGGAATGACATTCACAGCCTTACCTCTAACCTCCGTATTCCGTAAGAAAAGGTTATTTATATGATGAAAATTTTATATGCAGCTTCAGAAGCGGTGCCTTATGCCGCTTCGGGCGGGCTTGCCGATGTGGCAGGGTCGCTCCCTCAGGCTTTGTGCAAAGCAGGGCAGGATTGCCGCGTGGTAATGCCGCTTTACGCTTCTATTAAACCTGAACTTAAAGAAAATCTCAAATTCCTCTGCAATTTCCAAGTTGCCGTAGCATGGCGGCACCAATATTGCGGCGTATTTGAGGGCAAAGTCGGTAATGTGACATATTACCTCATTGACAATGAATATTATTTCGGCGGGCGTGACGGGCTTTACGGCTTTTATGACGACTGCGAACGTTACAGTTTCTTCTCAAGGGCTGTACTCGAAATGCTCAGTTTCATAGGCTGGACACCTCAGGTTATAAACTGTAACGACTGGCAGACCGCCCTCGTACCCGTTTATTATCAAGTATTTTATAAGTATCAGCATGGTTTTGAGAACTTAAAGACTGTTTTTACTATCCATAATATACAGTATCAGGGCAAATACGGCTCGGAAGTCCTAAACGAAGTTATGGGCATACCCTCATATCACAAAGACCTGTTGATGTATGACGGCTGTGTGAATATGATGAAAGCCGCATTTGAAGCTTCCGATAAGATTACGACAGTGTCTCCGTCATATGCGTGGGAAATCTTAGACCCGTGGTACAGTCACGGACTCGACCGTGCCCTCAAAGACAAACAGTATAAGCTCACGGGCTTCTTAAACGGCATTGATAACGATACATTCGACCCCGAAACAGACCCGCTCATCCCCCATAATTTCATTATAGGAGACCGCAGCGGGAAATTGCAGGATAAGAAAGATTTGTTAGCCGAACTCGGGCTTCAAGACGGCAGCGAACCCATAATCGGTATAATTACACGTTTCGTGTCTCACAAAGGTATTGACCTTATCCGTCACGTCTTTGAGGATATCGTGAGAGAGGGTTATAAATTCGCAATTTTAGGCAGCGGCGACAAGTTATATGAGGATTTCTTCCGCGAAATGGCGTGGAAATACCCCGATAAAGTCAGTGTAACAATAGGGTTTATCCCCGCGTTAGCACGGCGGATTTATGCGGCTTGCGATATGTTTTTAATGCCCTCACAGAGTGAACCGTGCGGCTTAGCACAGATGATATCATTACGTTACGGCACAATCCCCATAGTCCGCGAAACAGGCGGACTCCGCGATACAATAAAAGATGCCTCAGGCGGCGACGGCAACGGCTTCACATTCAAAACCTACAACGCCCACGATATGCTTGATGCAACAAAACGCGCATACGCAGTATACGAAGATAAACCAAGCTGGGAATCTTTAGTAACCTTCGCAATGCAATGTGACAACTCATGGGAAAAATCAGCGGAACTCTATCAGGGGTTGTATAGGGAACTCATTGGATGACACAAAAGTCAGAAGTCAGATGTCAGAAATCAGAAAAACACCGCCCGGATTTTAAAAACCCGGGCGGTTATTATTTCAAATTATGCATTATTAAAATAGACTTATTTGATTACTCTTCGGCAAATCCCCGAATGCGCCCATCATCTCCAATGCTTCGATAACTTTTTTATTTGCGCCGCTCTGTGCGGCTAATTCGTCTATGCAGTAAAAACCACCGGCTTTGACTGCACTCGCTATACCCTCAGCCGCCTTTTCGGCAACACCGTCTATCGCTGTGAGCGGGAGCCGCAGGCGTTTCCCGTCGGGTGTCATTTCTACTTTGAATGTGTTTTTGTCCGATTTCATTATATCAACAGGTAAAAATCTCAATCCGCGCTGTAAGAATTCGTTTGTTATATACAAAGCATCAAGGGTATCGTCTTCATTTTTCGAGCGATCGGACTTTTCGCGCAGAGATAAAAGTTTTGCTCTGACTTTGGCAGGGTCATTTGTGACAGCGGCGTTTGCATCAAAACCGCCGGCGCGTACTGTGAAAATTGCCGCATAAAACTCAATCGGATAATTTATTTTATAGAATCCCAGTTTCATCGCCGAAATAACATATGCCGCCGCATGAGCTTTAGGGAACATATACTTGATTTTCAGACAGCTGTCGATATACCAATCCGGTACATCATGCTGTAGCATATCCGCTTTCATTTCGTCTGTCAGGAGTTTTCGGGCATTCCCCTTTCGCGTAATCTCCATTATCTTAAATGAAAGTTTCGGGTCCAGTCCGTGATAAATCAGATACGTCATAATCGAGTCACGCGTACCTATTACCTCGGAGATATTGCAGATATTTTGTTTTATCAGTTCTTGAGCGTTTCCGACCCATACGTCTGTGCCGTGAGACAGTCCGGAAATTTGCAAGAGGTCTGAAAATTTCTGCGGGCGGGCTTCCAAAAGCATATTGCGGACGAAAGGCGTTCCCATTTCGGGGATAGCGAGTGTCCCTGTTTCACAGCAGATTTGTTCGGTTGTAACGCCCAAGGCTGACGGTGAAGTATAGAGAGAGATAACCTGTTCGTCACCGGCGAAAACGTCTGTGATTTTTATGCCTGTCATCTCTTCTAAAACTACATATAAAGTCGGAACGTCGTGCCCTAACTCATCAAGTTTTAAAATTGTGTCATGGAGCGCATTGAAATCAAAATGCGTAGTTATAATACCTTTTCCGGCGTCGTCTGCGGGGTGTCCTACAGGCGTGAAGTCGCATACCTCAAACCCCCCGGGGATTACGACCATACCGCCCGGGTGCTGGGCTGTCGTGAGTTTAATGCCTGTTACACCGGCGGTAAGACGGTCTATTTCGGCTTTTGTTTCGTGGATTTTTTCTTCATCAAGGTAATGCGCTACGTAGCCGAAAGCCTTTTTGTCGGCAACTGTTGAGATAGTCCCGGCTTTGAAGGTATATTCTTTCCCGAAGAGTTCTTCGGTATATTTATGGGCGTATGGCTGATACCGCCCCGAGAAATTAAGGTCGATATCGGGGGCTTTGTCGCCGTCAAAACCTAAGAACGTTTCAAACGGGATATCGTGCCCCTCGCGTATCATCTGAGTATTACATTCAGGGCAATTCTTCGGCGGTAAGTCATAGCCCGAGCCGATGTTTTCTTTTTTAATAATTTCAGGCGCGATAAATTCAGTTACGCGGCACTTTGGGCATACATAATGCGGCGGCAGCGGATTAACTTCCGAAATCCCCGCTAAAAAAGCAATAAAAGACGACCCGACAGACCCACGCGAACCCACTTGGAAACCGTTGTCATTCGAGTTTTTAACTAATTTCTGCGCAATCATATATAAAACGCCGAATCCGTGTTTTATAATAGAAGATATTTCCCTCTCATAGCGTTTCAAAACGAGTTCGGGGGTATGTTCGCCGTAGATACTCCGCATTGTTTCAGAGGTAATACGGCGCAAGTCATCATCAGCCCCCGGCAGCGACGGCGTAAAAGTCCCGGGCGGGATAGGTACAACATCTCCGCTCACTTGGTCTTTTATGAAATTCGGGTTCTTAACAACAACCTCAAATGCCTTCTCATCGCCCAAATAAGAGAATTCGCGTAACATCTCATCGGTTGTGCGCAAATATAATTCTGTTTCGGATTTGCCGTACATCTCATAAGTCAAAATATTGCGGAAGATGAGGTCTTTTTTATCCAAAAAATGGACATCGCAAGTAGCACAGACGGGGATATTCAGTTCATCCCCCAAAGCGCAGATGCGGCGGTTTAAGTTTCTTAAATCTTCGTCAGTCTCAATGCCCGGGTATCTTTTTTCGCCGTAATTCGCTGATTTCTTATCGGTAAAGACTGCCGTCTTCATAAAGCTGTTGTTAATAATAGGCTGAATTTCAAGGTAATCATAATACTCTGCAATTTTAACAAGTTCCGAGTGCGGTTTTCCCTCAACCACAGCCCGGAAAAGCTCTCCCGCTTCACAGGCAGAACCGATAATCAGCCCGTCGCGGTGTTTATCTAAAAACGATTTCGGGATACGCGGGTGACGGTGATAGAACCGAAGATTCCCCGCCGAAACCAAACGGTATAAGTTTTTAAGTCCTAAAGCGTTTTTCACAAGCAGAATCTGATGGAAAGAGCTGAGTTCTTCATAGTCCTTGTCGTTTGTGAAATTGCAGCCGTCGTCATTAAGAAAATACGCCTCACAGCCGTAGATTATTTTAAAATCCTTATTCCCGGCTTTGCGGATTTTATTACACTCCGATGCCGCTTCCGGGAAAGCCTGAACCACACCGTGGTCTGTTATCGCGACAGCAGGGTGTCCCCAGTCAGCCGCACGGCGCACTAAAGCCGCCGGTGACGACACCGCATCAAGCTGTGACATATTCGTGTGAAGATGAAGCTCCACGCGTTTTTCGGGGGCGTTATCAAGGAGTTTCTCCTTTTTAACTTCCATAATATCAGTCGGCGTAAACACATATTCGTCTTCGTATTGGTTGAATACGGTTTTGCCCTTTAAGAGCACCGTTCCGCCGTCTTTGAGTGACTTACAGCAACTTTCGCCGATATCCTCTATAAATGACACGAAAATTGAGCCTGTATAGTCAGTAACCCAGAGTTTCACAGCGTTAAAAGGCTTTTTAGCGGTATCTCGCGGGCGCACCTCGCGTGACTCATATTTAAAGACATCGCCCCAAATTATGATGTTTTTGGCTTCGCCCTGAATGTCGCCGATTTTGAAGATATCGTTGCCCGTGACTTTCTTTCCTTTTAAAATTTTCGCACCCTCGCGCATAATGGGCAACGTCTTAAACTCAACGGTGGTGAGTTCCTCTACGTTAACCTGTAGGATTTCTTTGGGCGGAGCTATTTCGGGGAGCTTTGAAAATGTAGCTAAAACGCGTTGCCTTTCGGGTTCGATAACGCTTTTTACGTTGTCTGTCGGTTTGCTGCCCGTGAGTTTGGTTGTAATTTTTACGCCGAAAAGACTGCCGACAAGTTTTGAGTATTCACTTTCAAAATTACAGTCTAAGAGGAATTCAGCCGGCTTATTCAGTTTAAAATGCACCGCATCGGGTAAGAATTCAATATCCGCATTGCCGGGATTGAAATGCCCGTTAACGGCGGGTAAGGTCTTGCGCAATTCAAATATACTCATCTTCGCCGCGTCCGCACTCCACAAGTCGGGCGAAAAACGCGGAAAAATGCGAAAAACCGATAAACCGAGGTTAGCACGCGCAGAACTCTCGAATTCAGTCAGTTTATCAATATCAAGTAAAACAGCGAAAGCCGCGGTAATATAAATATCGCGGAAATTTTCGGTGTGTTTTATATTCAGTATATCCCCGCCGCCGATTTCAGGCGGTATTTCGGGGAGGTTTTTATTTAGGAATTCGGAAATGGTCATACAGCTTTTAATATTTCATCTAACCGGCGACCGGTTTTCATATTTATTTAGGTTTTAAATTTTTAGTTTTCTAATCGGGATTTTTCGTTAAAATTTCGTCAAAATCATTAATAATTTCATCTAATTTTTCATTCTGTAAATCTATATCGCTTAATTTTTGAACATCTTCTAATCTTCTCTTAACTTGTTTAATGAACGCTTTAAATTGTAAATCGGTCATGCCCATAGAATTACCTCACATTAAAGAAATCTCATTCAAAATTTCATTAACAATATCCTTCTCATCAATCCGCCGAACCTCTTGCCCCTTTTTAAAAAGCACAGCGAAACCTTTGCCGCCGGCAATACCTAAATCGGCGTTTGACGCTTCGCCCGGACCGTTTACTACACAGCCCATAACGGCTACGGTGAGGTTTTTCGGGATATCCTTTACCGCCGCTTCAATCTCATTGGCGATTTTTACGATATCAATCTGAGTTCTTCCGCAAGTCGGACATGAAATCAGATTTATCCCGCCGCGCTGACCGAGCGCCTTTAAAATATCAATGCCCGCTTCAACCTCGCGCAAGGGGTCATCAGTCAGCGATACGCGGATTGTGTTACCGATGCCGTCTGTTAAAAGACTGCCTATTCCGCAGGCGGATTTTATCAAGCCTATATTATATGTACCGGCTTCGGTTACGCCTAAATGTAAGGGGTAATCCGCCATTTTAAAGAGCTTTCGGTTTGCTTCAATCATTGTTTTGACATTGCTTGATTTTACCGAAATAACTATATCGCGGAAATTACATTCTTCAAGTTGTGAGACATTCAGAAGTGCCGCTTCAACCAAAGCATCTGAAGTAGCTCCGCCGTATTTCAAAAGCGAGTCTTTGGGCACAGAACCGCTGTTTACGCCGATACGAATCGGGATTGCGGCGGTTTTACAGGCATCCGCAACGCGTTTTACAGCCGTTTTGTCACCGATATTCCCGGGGTTTATGCGGATTTTATCAACACCGAGTTCAGCACATTTAACGGCGATATGCGCCGAAAAATGAATATCAGCCACGAGCGGTATCTTTAAAACACTTTTTAAAGCGGGAATGAGCTTCGTATCTTTAAGCGCAGGTACAGCTACCCTCAGTATATCACAGCCCGCCGCCTCTAAAGCAAGTGCCTGTTTAATATTCCCGTCAACGTCAGAGGCAATTACATTCAGCATTGATTGGACAGTGACGGGGGAGTTTTTGAAATTAAGCATAACAGAATACAGATTACAGAATACAGAGTACAGAATACAGAATACAGAGTTTGTAGGGGCGGGCGAGGGCGCCCGCCCCTACTACCCAGCACCATCTTAAACTTTACACTTATGAACTCATTGGATATTTTTTCTTGTATGTCGCTTGAAGTGAATATACAAAAAGGGTGAGTAAGACTTAATCGCGCAGCTTAGCAACTCCGCAGGGGGAGAGGGAGAGGGGGGTGTCGGGGGTGAGAGGGAGAGGGGGCGGCGGGGTAATACCGCCTCAGATAGCCGCCCCCT
>JAISHV010000087.1 GCA_031262495.1 Ruminococcus sp. | reverse complement strand
GCTCTGCCAGCTGAGCTAGTGGTTCGGAAAGCTTCGTTAATGAAGCTTTATTATTTTACCATAATGTAAATGCAATGTCAAGCGGTTTTAAAAAAATTGTCATAATGCACAAAAACGGCGGTGTTAAATTGTGTTGTTTTGTGTTCCAAAATAGGTCATAAGAGCTTTTATTCGGAATTTCAGCGAATGAGTGAAGAATCTATCGAATCTTTTAATGCTGTTTCTACATCTTTAGCCTTGTCTGACATTATGAAATATGTATAGCCTTGATATGCGTTTACTATAATGCCTTTTGCGCCGTCGGCATCGCTCTCGGAGAGTTTCGTTTTAATGGCTTCGAGGGCTTTTTTCGCGGCTGAGGAGTCGGAGGATTTTATTACCATAAGCTGAGACGGTTTTTCGCCTATAGCAAGGTAAACAGCGGAGTCTTTATATACGGCAGTGTCAATGAGTTTAAGCTCGGAGGCTTCTACGGCGTTTTCAAAACCTTCGGCGACAGAGGCAACTTCGGCGGCGATTTCTTTAGCAGTAGCAGTCGAGACTGCTTCGGCAGTGGGCGCATCTAACGTGTCAGAAATATCTGCGGCTTCAGCAGGCGGTGTAATTTCATCTTCACCGGGATTTGAAGCGGTTGTCGCCGCGGCGGTAGTAGTTGTCGGTGCGGCGGTTGTAGTCGTCAGCGCGGGTGTTGTGAGAACGGGCGCGGCTGTGGTCGGTACTTCCGGGATTCCGATGAATTCGGTTGAGCCGGTCACAGGGGCGGTTGTTCCGGGCTCTGTCGCCGGTGTTTGCGTACTTGCGTCGGGAACGCCGGCGGGTTCACCGTTGTCGGCTGTAGTTGTTTCACCGGCATTATCGGCGGTTAAAGTTTCGCCGTTGCCGCCTGCCGGAAAAGCGGTTGTTGCAGTTACAGAGGGAGTCCCTTCCGTGATTTCATGGGGCGTGTCGGGGGTATTATTGTCTTCTGTAGTATTACAGCCTGTCATAATCATAGTAAATGCGGCTAAAACAGCCAAAATATGTACTTTTTTCATAATAAATTACCTGTAGATTTAAGAAATATTAATTTTCACTATTAATACAAATCACAGAGGGTTAATTTTTCAGCGCAAATAATTATGTATTCACCCCCGAGTGTCTTCAAAAGTGAGGGGGGTGATTAATCTGTACTCTGTATTCTGTATTCTGTATTCTGTACTCTGTATTCTGTATTGTTACGAAATTGTTGTGTAAGTCGGTGTCGTGACGGTGTTGTTTGTAGTTGTATTAATGTCTGCGCCGTTTCCTGTTGTAGCGGCTGATGTGTGGGTGTCTGAACCTGTATCGTTGTTTACTGTGCCGTTTGTACCGTTGTTGTTATCAGATGAACAAGCGGCGAAACTCAGCATTAGTGCTGTTGCCGCTATGGCGGCTATTATCTTTTTCATTTTATACTAAACCTTTCATTAATTTAAAGTTATTTCATGTTGTTACGGTTTTAGTATTTGAAATGAAATTTGAAATATCGGCGTAAATTAATGGTGGAAAAGGCGTATTCCTGTGAAAGCAAGTGCCATATTATACTTATTACAGGTGTCGATTACGTTATCGTCGCGGATTGAACCGCCCGGCTCGGCTATATATTCTACGCCTGATTTATGAGCGCGCTCGATATTGTCGCCGAAAGGAAAGAATGCGTCAGAACCAAGACTAACGCCTGTATTGGTCATAAGCCACGCTTTCTGTTCTTCTTTTGTGAAAATTTCGGGGCGGATTTTGAATATATTCTGCCACGCGCCGTCTTTTAAAACGTCATCATATTCATCTGAAATATACACGTCAATCGCGTTATCGCGGTCGGGACGTCTGATATTATCGACAAATTGAAGCCCTAAAACTTTCGGATTTTGCCTTAAATACCATATATCGGCTTTATTGCCGGCAAGGCGCGTGCAATGTATGCGCGACTGCTGACCCGCGCCGATGCCTATGGCTTGCCCGTCTTTTACGTAACATACACTGTTGCTTTGGGTATATTTTAATGTTATGAGCGAAATTATGAGGTCGCGTTGTTTGTCGGCGGGGATTTCTTTGTTTTCGGTAACGATATTTTGAAGCAGGCTTTCATCAATTTTGAGTTCATTGCGCCCTTGTTCAAAGGTAATCCCGAAGACATCTTTTGTTTCTACAGCGGGCGGGGTGTAATTTTCGTCAATTTTTACAATATTATATGTGCCGCGGCGTTTTGATTTCAGAATTTCAAGTGCAGCCTCGGTATAACCCGGGGCAATTACCCCGTCGGAGACTTCAACTTGAATGAGTTTCGCCGTGTCTTCATCACAAATATCCGACAGCGCGATAAAATCCCCGTAAGCCGACATTCTGTCCGCACCTCTCGCTCTTGCATACGCACAGGCAAGCGGCGACAATTCACAGTCGGGCGTGAAATATATCTTTTTGTAAATATCAGTCAAAGGCAATCCTACAGCCGCTCCTGCGGGTGAAACGTGCTTAAAAGACGTTGCGGCAGGGAGACCCGTCGCCGCCTTGAGTTCGCGCACAAGCTGGAAGCCGTTGAAAGCATCCAAAAGATTGATGTAACCCGGTTTGCCGTTTAAAACCTCGATGGGTAATTCCCCGTCTTTTGTGTAAATCCGCGACGGCTTTTGGTTCGGGTTACAGCCGTATTTGAGTTCCATTTCTTTCATAATTAATCCTGTTTTCAGTTTAATTTATTTATTATTTTATCTTCAAATTGCCCTGTTTGAAGGTCAATAAAACGCGTAAAGAGGGAAATTTTATTATCCGTATTTAGATTATCCCACAAAAGATTTGAAAATTCGTCAATATTGCCCAAAATCTCTATTTCTTTCGGTTCGCCGTAAAATGAGGGCGGGGGGTTGCCGTCGGCGGCGTAAGTATGGATAAAATGCCCTGTACCCGCTTTTGCCGGTTTATATGTAAAAGTAAAACGTCTGCACTGGGTATCGTCGCCGTCTGCCGATTTTAAAATTGACAAAGCGTAATTCATATCACCGTCACATAGCCTCACAATCCCCGAAATGCGCGGTGTAAAAATCGGCGGATCGGGCTCGAATGTGCGGGTTTGCAACGCTTCTTCAAATGAATATTGCCTGTCCATGAAATCAACAATCGTATCGGTTTGGTCGCCGTTTGTGACGATGTGTTTATTCCCCAAAACGCGTACAGGCGAATAAATCACGAGGGAAGGGTCTTGCATTTTTGAGGGGTCAAACGCTTCCGTGCGGATGCCGTCGTCCGTTTTCGTGAAAATTCTGTTGCGGCTGTTTTCAGATCTGCCCATTATGAAATAGGCAATAACGCCGTGGGTATTATCTGAATGTTTCCCGATTATAATTCCGCGCCCCGGGTAGGCGTTATTTTGGAGGTCGGATTTTATATCAATTTTCATTTTTTGAATCCTTTATTAATATTTCCACTGCTTGGGGCAATATAATCCACTCGGCTTGTTCCATTACGCGTTTTTGCAGTATTTCAGGCGTGTCACCCTCTAAAACGTCTACCTCTTTTTCAAGCAGAATCGGTCCCCTGTCACATTCGGGCGTAACTATATGAACAGTCGCGCCTGTGGTTTTTACACCGCTTTGCAGTACTGCTTCATGGACTTTTATGCCGTAGAAGCTTTTGCCGCCGAATTCGGGGTTTTTACTCAATAAAGCCGGGTGGACGTTAATTATCCGCTCCGCGAAAGCTTCGCAAAAACTTTCATCCAAAATCGTCATAAATCCCGCAAGGACGACAATGTCAATATTGTTAAGAAGCAGTAAATCCCGCATTGCTACAGAATATTCAGTGATAGAATCATATGCTTTCCGCTCAAGAATTTCAGATTTTATTCCCGCGTTTTCGGCGCGTGTTAACGCGTAAACCCCCGGTTTGCTCGAGACAACAAGGGTAATATGCCCCGATTTAATAATCCCCGACTTCTCGGCATCAAGCAAAGCTTGCAGGTTTGTGCCGCCGCCGGAAACTAATACAGCAATGTTATTCTTCATGTTAAATCAGCTCAATTTTCTCGGAATTTTCAGTGAGTTCACCGATTATATAAGCTTCTTCGCCGCAATTATTTAATATTTCAACAGTTTTATCGGCATCTTCGGCTTTTACGGCAATAACCATTCCCACGCCCATATTGAATGTGTTATACATATCCCGTTCGGGGATATTTCCTGTTTGGGCTAAGAGGTCGAAAATCGGTAAAATTTGCACGTCAGATTTTTTAATTGTCGCACAAAGCCCGTCTTTTATTGCACGGGGGATATTCTCATAGAAACCGCCGCCTGTAATGTTGGCGATACCGTGGACTTCTACTTTTGAAATTAATTCCAAAATAGGTTTTACATAAATTTTGGTCGGCGTAAGGAGAACATCGCCTAAGGTAGTACCGATTTCGGAATAATGGCGCGACAGGTTTTGGTGCGTTAAAGTAAAGACTTTACGAACGAGAGAAAAGCCGTTTGAGTGAAGCCCTGAGGATTTAAGGGCAATCAACTTGTCGCCTTTTTGCTGTTTATCGGTTGAAATTATCTTTTGTTTATCGACAATTCCGACAGAGAAACCGGCTAAGTCGTATTCGTTTTCGGGGTAAAAGCCGGGCATTTCAGCCGTTTCACCGCCGATTAAAGCGCAGCCCGACATCTCACAGCCGTCAGCTATGCCTTTTACAATTTGTTCAATGCGTTCGGGTATATTTTTCCCGACTGCTAAATAGTCAAGGAAAAAGAGGGGTTTTGCACCGCAGCAAACAATGTCATTCACGCACATAGCCACACAGTCAATCCCGATAGTGGAGTGGTTGTCTGTTAAGAATGCGATTTTGAGCTTTGTGCCGACACCGTCAGTGCCCGAAACAAAGACAGGCTCTTTTATCCCCGAAAGGTCAGGCGAAAATAACCCGCCGAACCCCCCGATATCGGTCAAAACACCCGGAATAGCCGTCCGCGCAACGTGAGGCTTTATAAGCTCAACAGATTTATACCCGGCAGTAAGGTCAACCCCCGCCGCTTTATAGCTTTCAGAGTAACTGTTCATATAATATTATTTACCTTTTTTGTAGGGGCGGGCGCCCTCGCCCGCCCGCTCGCTCTAAATCGTTTCAATTATCGAATTTGCAGCAAATTATTAAAATTTTGTTTATATCCTAAATTAATGCGTTTTAGGATATGCGGGCGGGCGAGGGCGCCCGCCCCTACTACCTTGTCCCAACTAAAACTTTACACTTTCTCATCCCGTGTTTGAAACTGTGACAGTTGTTTAAAAGCGATTCAGCTCAATTATGCAATAGTTAATGTGTAAAGTTTTAATTGGTACTGGGTACTACAGAAGACGTATTTGCCGCCGCATGGTAAGTCAACGAAAATATCAAAATCGCCATATAGACAGGCAAGCAGTTGCGCAGGGGGATGGGGGAGGGGGGGACGTGTCGCGCACTAACAAGTGAGTGCAGGTGAGTGGGAAGGGGGCGGCGGGGTAATACCGCCGCTATAGCCGCCCCCTTCCCCCTTACCCCTGACAAGTTCATGCAAACGGACATTCACGACATTCATATTGACAATCATATGACATTCAAACGCGACATTCACAGACATTCATTCTGACATTCAAACGGACATTCATCTGTATTCTGTATTCTCGCTTCTGTCTTCTGGAATGACATTCAAAATCAACATCTAATATTCAGATTTTCATCTCGAATTTATCTTTCGGTATCTCATCAGGCACAGGCAGCGGATAATTCCCCGAGAAACAGGCATCGCAGAAACCGCAGTTTGCGCCGTCGGCTAAGTGATTTACCGCATCAATGGATAAATAGCCGAGGGTGTCCGCACCGATTTGGTAACAAATCTCTTCTATTTCCATCTTACAGGCAATGAGATTATCGCGGCTGTCTATGTCAGTGCCGAAAAAACATGGGTTTTTAAAGGGCGGCGAACTTATCCGCACATGAATTTCTCGTGCGCCCGCTTCTCTTATAAGGTTTACAATCCGTCGGGAGGTTGTGCCTCTGACTATCGAATCATCTACCAAAATTACCCTTTTGCCTCTCACGGTCTCACGGACGGCGTTGAGTTTTATTCTCACGTTGTCGGTGCGGTCGCTTTGACTGGGCTGGATGAATGTGCGCCCTACATAGCGGTTTTTTATGAAACCTACACCATAGGGTATGCCGGAAGCCCTTGATAAACCGAGAGCCGCATCAAGTCCGCTGTCGGGAACGCCGATTACTACATCGGCATCAGCCGGGTGTTCTTTCCATAAGAATTCACCCGCCCGAAGACGTGCGTGCTGTACCGAAACACCCGAAATAATCGAATCGGGGCGCGCAAAATAAACATACTCAAACACACAAGTCGCCGACGGGACTTTTTTACAATGCGTAGAAATCGAACGGATACCGCTGTCCTCTATTACAACAATCTCGCCCGGCTCAATGTCACGCTCGAATTTAGCACCGATTGTGTCAAATGCACAGGTTTCCGATGCCACAACGTATGCTTTGCCTAATTTCCCCAGCGAAAGCGGGCGGAAACCGTGGGGGTCGCGGCAGGCGATGAGCTTTTGCGGCGACATTATAACTAATGAAAATGCACCGGAGAGTTTTGACAGAGCGGCTTCTACGGCTTCTTCTATGGAACGGGTTTTCAGGCGTTCTTCGGTAACGGCGTAAGAGATTACCTCCGAATCGTTTGTCGAATGAAATATCCCGCCGCGCAATTCATATTCGCTACGCAGTTCCCCGGCATTGACAAGGTTGCCGTTATGGGCTATCGCCATAGGACCTTTCATATGCCTTACTACCATCGGCTGAACATTCACGCGGTTTGAGCCGCCTGTGGTTGAATACCTCACGTGCCCGACGGCAATATTGCCACCCTCAATGCGATGAAGTATATCTTTTGTAAAAACCTCGTGGACAAGCCCTACATCTTTGTGATAATTAAAGATACCGCGGTCGTTAACTACAATGCCGCAAGCTTCCTGCCCTCTGTGCTGCAAAGCATATAAAGCAAGATAGGTCTGCATAGCGACATTGGTCTTTTCAGCCGAATATATCCCGAATACGCCGCATTCTTCATGAACATGAGAGTTTAGATGTGAGAGGTTAGAAGTAAGAATTGTTGTACTTGCGTTGTATTTCTTGTGCGAAAGTTTATACTTTTTTATCATTTTTTCTTATTCACCTAAAAGGCGTTTTTGGATTTCTTTATAGGCATCTTCTACATTGCCCAAATCACGGCGGAAACGGTCTTTGTCGAGTTTCTCCATTGTACGGCTATCCCAGAAACGGCAGGTATCGGGGGAAATTTCATCCGCTAACACTATTTCGCCGTCTGATGTTTTCCCGAATTCAAGTTTGAAATCAACTAAAATGATGTTACCCTCAAGGAGATATTCAGAGAGGATTTTATTTACTTTAAATGAATAATCTGAAATTAGTTTGATTTCTTCATCAGTCGCTAAATCCAAAGCCTTAATGTGATATTCATTAATCATAGGGTCGCCTAAAGAGTCGTCTTTATATGAAAACTCCAACGTAGGCGATGAAAGTTTTCTGCCCTCTTCCACGCCGAAACGTTTTGAAAATGAGCCTGCCGCGATGTTTCGGATAATAACTTCAAGCGGAATTATGGTTACTTTTTTAACGAGTGATTCTCTGTCGCTGAGTTCTTTTACAAAATGGGTGGGGATACCCTCGGCAGCGAGTTTGCCCATCAGGAAATTCGTCACGCGGTTATTTATTACGCCTTTGCCGAGTATTGTGCCCTTTTTTTCGCCGTTAAATGCCGTCGCATCATCTTTATAGTCAACAATTACCAAATTTTCATCTTCTGTAGCATAGACTTTTTTAGCTTTGCCCTCGTAGAGTTGTTGAAGTTTTTCCATTTCATTCAATCCTTTCACACATTCAGATTAAGCTGTTACCCTAAATCTTTGAGTTTTTCCTGTATCGCGGCATCTTTTTTCATTACCGCATCTGCCATATCGGATTTTGCTTTTTTAAGTTTTTGTTTTAAATCGCCGTCGGCAACACCGAGGATTTGTGCGGCGAGGATAGCCGCATTTTTCGCGTTATTTATCCCGACTGTTGCGACGGGTATTCCGGGCGGCATCATAACAGTTGACAAAAGTGCATCCATTCCCTCAAGGGTTGATTTTATAGGCACGCCGATAACGGGTAAACTTGTATGTGAAGCGATAACCCCCGCTAAGTGAGCTGCCATCCCGGCGGCGCAGATAATTACGCCAAAACCGTCGTTTTCAGCCTTTTCAGAAAGTAGTTCTGCATATGCCGGTGTGCGGTGAGCGGAAGCTATGTGTGTTTCGGATTCAATGCCATAGGCGCGCAGTTCTGTTATTGCCGCTTTCATTACGTCAAAATCAGAGTCAGAGCCCATTATTATCATTACTTTAAGTGACATTGGTTAAGATTCCCCCGATTTTTTTGAGAATTAAAAAACTTGACGTTATACGCCAAGCGGATAAGGGTATTCTGAAAAAAGGTTGCAAAAAGAGCGTGAATTTTTGTAAAGTTTCTTTATTAAAACCCAAACAATGTGCGTATCAATTAAACACGGCACTATTAATCACCCCATTACCTAACTATTATAATATATTTTTTTTCGTTTGTCAAGAAAAAAATAATTAATATTCTGTTAATGGTTTGTAGGGGCGGATGTCCACATCCGCCCGTTCACGGTCGGGATTTTGTAGGGGCGGGCGCCCTCGCCCGCCCGCATATATATAATCACGTCCCTATAGATAATAAACAAACAATTTTGAAATTTTATTTTAATCCTAAAATCGAATATTTAGAACGTGCGGGCGGGCGGGGCGCCCGCCCCTACAGAATTTCTGCGTTCATTTCGCAGAAATCTGTGTGGGAATATCCATATTATGGAGCACACCTTTCCCTATTGCGAATGAAATAAACCCTGCTATAATAAGCCATGCGGAAATTATGAAGACGCCTGTTGCTATACTGTTTGTAATTATTCCTACAATTATCCCCGCAATAGCCCCGGGCGACATAAATGCTATAAAAACAAGGAAGAATACCCCCAACATAAGTCCTTTGCTCGCAAGTTCAATCCGTTCAAACGCCATCTGAAGCCCCACATAATAGAATGTGAACGCCGTATAACAGAGAATACACGCTATAATCAGCGGGATTGATGCTTTCGCCGCTATGCCTATAATGCCGAAATAGAGAACAGCCTCAACTGCTGTTTTAATTAATGTCGTCATATTCGCCCAGATGATTTTTTTGAGCGGGTTTTCGGGCACCATATAGATAAAGTGCGTGAGGAGTTCGCGCATACCGCGCCCGATACTCACCATCACGATTTGCGTAAAAGACAGCATAGCAAGTATAAAAAGCATAAACTCCTCGCCTGTCAGTTCCCCGATGCCGTCGTTGCCGCCCAATGAAATACCCACACCGAAACCTATCATTACGCAAATTTGGAAGATATTCATGCCGCCCCATAACCCGAAAAAGCTCTCGCGGAAAGCTTCGCGGAGCTGGCGGAATAAAAATGCGTTAGCACCACTCCCGCCGACACCTGTTTTTTTGAGTTTGAGGGGTTTCTTGCTGTGAGCTTTCGGGGAATAGATGTTATTTACGTTGCCCTCGGCTAAGTCGCGCTGTACGGCGAAACGTGTTTCTCCGGCTATAATAGCATCTTCGTAGAAATCCGCTTTTGATCTGATTATGAAGACCGCACAAGCGATAATCGCCAAAACGAGCAATCCCACAAGCACAAACCCTTGCGCAATATCCCCGCTCCTGTCGGGCAGCGTTGACATAGCCATCCCGAAATCAGCCGACGCGCCCGACATCCAGCCGATAACCGGAACATAGTTAAAATAGGGGGAATTTACCGTGCGTTCTGCGGCAACCATAAAATCAATTTGCGTTGTAAATTCATAAATCGCTTTTATAACGAGCGGTATAAACATTGCACCGCCGATAATACCGACTGCAACCCGGCGTTTTTTTCTGCCGAATGTCAGCAGATAAATTACCATCTGTAAAAATTGGCAAATCACCATAACAAACATAAACAGCAGTACAGTGATAAATATTCCGCGCCCGTCATACCCGAACATCGCGAAAATTACGCTTTGCCATATAACCATTATGCAGAGCAGCAGAGCGTTTGTGACAGATTTTAACATACCGTATATCAGCACGTGCCGCGAAATTATCGGTCCTGTAAAAACCATATTTATGTCGCTCATCTCAAACATTGAAGCACCGTTTTTAAAGCCCGACGCGAATGCCCCCAAGAGATAAATCCCCGAGTACGCAAACATTATTGCCTTTAAAATCCAGACAGGCTGTGCATCTTCGGCGATAGTCGGGTCAAGTTTCGGCAAAAACATCATAAGTATCAGCAAACCTATCATGAAAATGAAGAAAATGGTGTTTAACGGCTTTTTAAAGAATTCTTTGATGAAATTCTTTATCGTTTTTATGAAAATATAAAATAAGCTTTTCATTATTCGTCCGCCTTATTTTCGGATTTTTCAGCTTCTGTTTTTTTCGTGATACTTTTTTCTTCAGTCATTTGATGTTTTGAATCAACGCCGTCAGTATCAGCAGTCGCTTCAGTGATTTCAAAATAAATATCCTCAAGCTTTTTATCGCCCATTTCAGTGCGGCGGACACATTGTTTCACAACGCCTTTATCCATTATGTAACACACATCCCACGTCTGCTCAACACTGTCAATCATATGTGTGCTTATAAGTAAAGCCGTTCCGCTTTGGGCAAGGTCAACCATCAGCTTTTTGAGTTCACGGATAGCGTGAGGGTCAAGCCCTACAAGGGGTTCATCAAAAATAACCGCCTTCGGCTCCGGCAGTAAAGCACAGCATACACTGACTTTTTGCTGCATACCTTTTGAGAGTTCTTTGCCGAGTTTATTTTTCTTGTCGTCAAGTTCAAAACGCGTAAGAAGCTCTTCGGCGCGGGTTTCCCAGTTTTCAAGGCGATAAGCTTTCGCGATAAATTCCAAATGCTCATATACCGTAAGCATCGGGTACAGCGCGGGGAATTCCGGGATATAGCCTAAAATCCGCTTGGCTTCGAGGGTTTTATTCGGATAGCCGCCTATCGTTATGTCACCGAAAAATTTTAATAAACCGCAGATTGACTTTATTATCGTAGACTTCCCCGCGCCGTTCGGACCGAGGATTATAGCCGTTTCACCGGGGTTTACTTCAAGTGATACATTATCATTGGCAACAAGTTTATTATAGCGTTTGGTGACGTTTTTTACGTTAATCATTATTTTTTTCCTATCTCACATTTTTAGTAAAAATAATTACCATTTTAATTATACAACAAATAGTATTGTTTCTCAAGAAAAATTCCCCGAAAAATTCCGAGAAATTAATCAAAAATTATTACGCGGTGAGCATCTGAATGTTATGAAATACTTCCATCGCGAATCAGCCCTGCGGGGGCACCCGCTCAGTTAATGTTAAAACAACTCAAAAACCGCTCAATAACTTCATCTTCATTATAACCTTTAGGATAATAAACCATCCCGATTTCGTCGCCGGGCAATAAATCGTCTCCCGTTTTTCGGTGAAAACAAATCCCCGAATCATAATTCAGACTGTCCGTTTTGGTGCTCCGCCCGGCTTTGAGCCATATAAGCATTTCGCCGATTTTTTCGGTATCCATCGCGATAATTTTGCCTTTATGCGGCGACAGAATTGCTGCACAGCCCGAAAAATCGTCGGTATAATATTTTTCTTCAAAACGCGATAAATCGCCGCCTTGAAGTTTTACCATCTGACGGAATTTCTGTAAAGCCGCGCCTGATTTTATTACATCATCAAATTTAGCGAGTCCTTGTTTTGCGTTACAGCCGAAATGCATGAGTATTTCAACCGCAAGCTTTGAAACAGTACTGTAGAGGTCGGGGATATCCCCGCCTTTTAAAAATTGCACCGCTTCAAAGACTTCAAGGGCATTCCCGGCATTTATCCCCAGCGGAACATTCATATCCGACAAGATACAGGAAACCTTTTTCCCCGCCTTTTCACCGATGTGGCGCATTAAAGCCCCGAGTTCTACCGCTTCTGTGCGGGTTTTCATAAACGCGCCCGAGCCGTATTTTATATCGAGGACTATAATATCAGCCCCCACGGCAATCTTTTTGCTCATAACAGAGGCGGCGATTAGCGTTTGGTTATCAACAGCACCTATTTCAGAGCGCAAAGCATACGTCAGTTTATCGGCGGGAACTAATTTATCGGTCTGCGCCGCGATACAACAGCCACATTCCTCTGTAATACGCAAAACTTCATCAGAGGTTAAGTCGGTTTTAAAACCCGGGATAGACTCCAACTTGTCGATAGTCCCGCCGGTATAACCCAAGCCGCGCCCTGAGAGTTTCGGAAATTTTATTCCCAGTGCCGCAATAACAGGAGCTAATATCAGCGTGGTTTTATCGCCTATGCCGCCTGTACTGTGCTTGTCCGCCGAAATACCGCTCAAAGCAGATAAATCAATGGTTTCGCCTGTTTTTACCATTGACATGGTGAAATTAAAGGCTTCTTCCTTGTCAGTCGGGCAAAACATCTGCGCCATTAAAAAGGCGGACATTTGGCTGTCTTTTATATTACCCGCCGCAAATTCGCCGAAAATGAAATCCGACTCTTCGGCTGTCAAATTCTTTTTGTGCTTCTTCTTTTCAATTATATCAAAGAAATTCATTGTACTGTTACCCCGCTGTAAAAATACTCCAGTATTTGTTTATATGATAAGCCTTGTTTAGCTAAAATATTCGCACCGTTTTGCGGCATACCGACACCGTGACCGTAGCCGTATGTTGTTATAGTGAATGTGCCGTCGTTATATGTTACCGTAAAAGCGTGGCTTCTTATGTCAAAGTCCATGATATCTTCTCTGAAATCGCGCCCTGAAATCATTCGCTGTCCGTCGATACTCACATCATCGACATAAACGCCGTCGTGATAAGAGTAAACCAATATCCAGTTTGCGGGATTCCCGGAAAGGGTTATGCCGAGGTTATTTTCAAGCCGCTGCCGCATTGAAGATTCGGAGACGGTCTTTTTTATTCCGTAGTTCGGGTCGGATGCCATATCAAACGGTGTCGCAACAGCCGTCAGATATGGCAGTGCCCCGCCCCAGACATTTACGCTTGATGCAGTACTGCCCGCTGATGAGGCGAAATAAGGCGTTGAGGCAATTTCTCCGCCGTAGTAAACAGCTTGTCCCCAGACAGAGGCGACAAGTTCTTCTATCCGCTTTGAATAGTCGTAGTCTGTGAGGACAGAAGCGTAATCCCCAGCGATTTCAGCGTGTTTTATGTAAGAATAAGCGGCGACCGCCTGTGCTTTTATGGCTTCATCCGAAAAGGACTCCCCCATCTCACGTTCAACCACGGCGCAAATCAAGGAAAATGCATCGACAGTTCCTGAATTTATCCGTAAGGTTGTTGCCGGGGGGATAACTACGGGGATTTTTTCGGCGGATGTTGACGTAGTTGTCCACATGGGGAATGCATCTGTGTTGATACTCCCCGGTAAAGTAATGTCATCAACAGGCAAATCGGGTTCTGTGTCTTCGACAGGCTCAAGTTCTTCATCTTCGGGATAGGTTATATCAGATTCCCCGAATATATCGGGGTCAATTTCTTCTTCAAATTCTTCAATCGGTAACGGCAGTGTAGTTGTAGTTGCAGTTACTTTTTTTGTTGTGGTGGTTGTTGATTTTGTTGTAGTAGTTGTTGTGGGTTCGTCTTCGACAGAGAATGTTTTTGTTGTGGTTTCGGCGGTTGTAGTAGCTGCGGGGGTAGTAGTAGTTGATGTTGTGGTGGTTGTTGTCGTTGTTGTTGAAACAAGGGGAGTAGTTGACGTAAGTTTTGGGGTTGTAGTGATATGGGTATCTTCTTCGATTACAAAAAGTGTGGTATTTGTAGTTTGGATGGTATCTGTTTCAATCTGTTCAGTTTCGGGTATTGCATTTAAAACAGCAAAAACAGCCGCAACTGACAGGGCGGCGATAAGGCTGTTTAGGATTGAGTTTAAGGATGGTTTTTTCCTCATATGTAAATTTTTTGTAGGGCGACCGCCTTGTTAACCATAAACTTTATATTTTTGAATGTCATTCCAGAAGACAGAGGCGAGAATACAGAATACAGATGAATGTCACGTTTGAATGTTATATGAATGTCTGTGAATGTCGCGTTTGAATGTCATATGAATGTCGTATGAATGTTATATGAATGTCGTGAATGTCCGTTTGCATGACTTTGTCAGGGGTAAGGGGGAAGGGGGCGGCTTTTCGGGGTGGCAGGCGTGACGCCGCCCCCTTCCCCCTCACCCCCGACACCCCCCTCCCCCATCCCCCTGTGGCAGCAAATACCTCTCTGTAGGGGCGGGCGCCCTCGCCCGCCCGCACATTCTAAACGCTGTGCGGTTTACTGATAAACGCGGCGTTCATAATCTGTCTTCTGTCCTCTCGCCTCTGTCTTCTGGAATGACATTCAAACGTGACATTCACAGTCTGTCTTCTGTCTTCTCGCCTCTGTCTTCTGTTCTGTCTTCTGTCCTCTGACTTCTGTCCTCTGTGTTGTTATCCCATGTATTTTCTGTATATCGCCGGCCATTCGGGGTTTGGGTTTAGTTCAAAGCGGGTTGTGTCTATGTTGTCTACGGTTTCGCCGGGACGCAGTTTCCGGCAAATCATTACGTGCCTTGAGGGTTCCCATTCGTATGAACAGGTCGAGAGAGTAATATATTTATCCGTTTCGTCCCACTCGAGACCTGCGAAAAACTGGGTGCGGCGGTTTATATTGTCTTTGAAGCTTTCAAAGGTAAATTGCCCGTCGTCAAAATTTAAATAGTTATGATAGTCAAAGACATTACCGTTATCGTGTTCGGGTTCTGTGTTTGTAATAAATGAACACAAAATTACATAGACATCCTGACTATAGAAATTGTCAAAATAGACAAATGGATTTTTCAGCCAATATTTCGCGTTATATTTATAGAAGTCCATATTGCCGAACATTGTGCCGTCGCGGTTATTATGTCCGTAGAGGACTATATTGTCGCTTGGTTCTTCGCCGTTAATTACATTTCTGTAGTCGGCAAAAACCGTCCCTGCCGAACGTTTTTGACCGTAGAAATTATGCGTGAGGTAAAACTCATTGTCTTCATTTTTTACGACAACCTCCGAAAATACCCCGGGTATACTGATATAAGCCTGATAATCCTCGTTCAAGGCAAGCATTTCGGCTACAGCCGGGAGTCTCGGCGGTTCTACCCACGGCTCTTTCGGCTTTATAGTTACCCCTGACGCGTCCGTTACAGCCAGTTCAGTGACAGCCGTCGTCACGCGCTCGATAACGTGTGCGTTCGCGCCGCCGCCGTAAATCCCGCCAAGCTCAGCGGAATTCTTCTCCGTCTCCCATATGCGGTAAAAATGCAGCCCCACAAGGTAAAGGCAGACAAGCAGAGCCGCCACAGACGCAAGCACTATAATTTTACTTATAAGCGTACCTGTGTCGTCTGACTTTGACGGGATAAAGCTTTCTTTGAAGGATTTTTTGGGTTTACTATTCATTAGTCGTTGCCACGACGGGGCTGATTCGCGATGGAAGTCTTTCAGAGCGTTAAGATGATCACCGCGTAGAAGTTGCCTTTGTCTGGTAGTTGCGTAGCTACTACTCAGCTCAGCCGCGTTTAACCTTTATAATTATTTTTGTAATGCATTAATTTCTTGTTATAATTACGTGCTGCGATTCTTCTGTCTCGGCGGGTGCTGTTGTTACTGCTGCTTCGGGTAATTCCGGTGTTTCAATGGGTTCGTCTGTTTCGTCCGGTTCATTCGTCGATTCATCCGGTTCATCAATGATAACATCATCGGGCGGGATTTCTTCTGTTGCTGACGGGGTAACAATTATATCGCCGTCTAAAACAGGCGGAGCGGTAGTTACAGGGGTTACAGCAGTAACGGGCAGAGTCTCCGTGTCGCCTATTGTATAATTATACTCATCTTCAAATTCGATTCCCTGTGCAATATTGACAGAAGCAACTATCGCATCCCAGTCTACGCCTTGTGCAGCGTAATTATGACGCGTTTTTGTGAAATCAAAAGACTCGTGTGTTTCACCTTCGCGGAGTTTCCTTGCAAAAATGACGAAACGGCTGTTTGTGAATTCATCCGAACAAGTCGAAAGTGTCAAAAGCTGATCGCCGAACTCCACATCGACAGGTGAAATAATCTGATTACGCTTCTTTATTTCTTCCATATACCACGCGAATGTATCGGGGTTATCGAGATTATTAATCTGGTCGTGATAGCGGAACACCTCGCCGTTTGTGTCTTGTGCTTCTAAGGCGTTTGTAATAAAATATCCGTAGATTACGTATTCGCCGACGTCGAAAAGTGTATTAAACTGTACAAAAGGGTTGGCGTTATAATATTCAATGTCGTTTTTATAGAGTTTAAGGTCGCCGAACATTGTTCCGTCTT
>JAISHV010000058.1 GCA_031262495.1 Ruminococcus sp. | reverse complement strand
TAATAAACAAAAAATCATGGAGATTTTGTTTTATTTCTAAAATAGAGTATTTTAGAAAGTGCGGGCGGGCGAGGGCGCCCGCCCCTACTACCAAGTACCCCCAAAAACTTTACAATTTTTAATTCTTAACCGTTAAACGAAAATATCAAAATCTCTATATAGAACTCCACCATGCTGCCACAGGGGGAGAGGGGTAGGGGGTGCAGGGGGTGTAGGGGAGAGGGGGCGGCGTCACGCCTGCCACTCCCAATAGCCGCCCCCTCTCCCCTCATCCCCTGCAAGACATCGCAGACGGACATTCACGACATTCATATTGACATTCAAACGGACATTCACAGACATTCATAAAAGTAAATTTTTAGGTTTTACAAGTTGTTAGACTGATTTTAACCCGCTTTCTTACGGTGGAGAGTGAATTTATTCTCTGTGTGGTTGCGCAGGCGTTTGATATTTTCGCGGTGCATAAAAATCAGCAGAATTGATGTACCGACGGTCAAAAGCGTATGAACAAGCGACCATTTGAATCCTAAATCCAACACAAAGTAATGCAGTAAAAATGTCAGTATCGGATAAAAAACCGCCGATATAATGCTTGCCACAGAAACATACCGTGTCACGGCTATCATTAGTATAAAAAACGGAATTATTATAACAAACGTCAGCGGGTCAATAACAAGCAGAATCGAACTTGATACAAGCACGCCTTTGCCGCCCTTAAATCCGTAGTAAACAGGGAATATATGCCCGAGTATTGCTGCAATCCCCGAACAGTAGCCGATAGCCATATTGATATCGGTCATGTCTTTGCTGCCGGCGGTCATTACAGTCGGAGCAATTAAATTAAATATCAAAAGCGAAAGTATTACGGCGATAACACCCTTAAGTAAATCCCCGATGAGCGTTATAAGTGCCATACCTTTCCCGTAACAGCGAAATGTATTCGTAAGCCCCGCATTGCCCGAACCTTGTTTGCGGATGTCTTCATGTTTTATGAGGCGTACGGCGATAATAGATGAGTTACACGAGCCTAAAAGATATGAAACTATAAGGGCTAAAATCCCTGCCGGAATTATATTTATATTAAAATCAAACATTGCTATTTACTTCTAAAATTATTAAATATTAATTTATTTCGGATTGCGTTTGTAGACTGCACAATATTAAACTGAAAATATTAAAATTATAAAAATTAATCATCTTCACGGTTGCGTTCGCGGACTACAAAGCGAACGGGTGTTCCTGTCAAGCCGAATGTCTGTCTGATTTGGTTTTCGATATACCGCTGATATGAAAAATGAAATAAATCAGCGCGGTTTACGAATGCGATAAATGTCGGCGGCTTGGTTGAGGGCTGGGTCATGTAATATATTTTCAGGCGTTTGCCCTTGTCGGAGGGCGGCTGAACACGCGCTACAGCGTAGGACAATACGTCATTGAGCATACCTGTTGAAATGCGCATACAATTTTGGTTATTTACACTGTTTATGAGTTCAAAGAGGGTTTCAACGCGCTTGCCTGTTTTTGCCGAAATAAATGCGAAGGGAACATATGACATAAAGCTGAAATCTTCTGAAAGCTTTGCGGTCATATCTTTCATAGTGTTTGTCGATTTTTCGACTATATCCCATTTATTGACGGCGACTAAACAGCCTTTGCCTTTTTCGTGGGCATATCCCGCGACTTTTGAATCCTGTTCGGTAAAACCCTCTGCGCCGTCAATCATAATTACGCATACGTCGGCGCGGTCAATCGCCGAGAGTGCGCGTAAAACAGAATAATGCTCTATCCGTTCTGTGACTTTTGATTTTCGCCGTAAACCCGCCGTATCAATAAATACGTATTTTCCGTATTCGTTCTCAATAACCGTATCAACGGCATCGCGGGTAGTTCCGGCAATATCCGAAACAATAACGCGTTCACTGCCCGAAATATAATTTATTAAAGAGGATTTACCTGTATTCGGCTTGCCGATTACGGCAACTTTGATGTATTCTTCTGCATATTCAGGCTCAAGGTCGGGCGGGGCAAGTTCATAAATCCTGTCCAGCAAGTCGCCCGTGCCGTGACCGTGTTCTGCCGAAACCGCGATAGGGTCGCCCAAACCGAGGTTAAAGAATTCATAAAAAGCCATCGGCGGAACACCGATACTGTCGCATTTATTCACGGCTAATAGAACAGGCTTACCCGATTTTCGGAGCATTTCCGAAACGGTTTCATCATCAGGCGTAACTCCGTCGCGTAAATTCGTAAGAAAAACAATTACATCCGCATTTTCAACGGCAAGTTCAGCCTGACGGCGCATCTGCTTTAGGATAACATCCTCAGAATCAGGCTCAATGCCGCCTGTATCGGTGAGCATAAATGTGTGATTGCGCCATGTACAATCAGAATATATCCTGTCGCGTGTTACGCCCGGGGTATCGTCTACGATTGAGATTTTTCGCCCTGTGAGCTTGTTAAAAAGTGTACTTTTTCCCACATTCGGACGACCGACTATTGCTACTACCATTATTATCCTTAACTCGTTATTATTTTAAATAACGCCTCGCCGTCATCGGGGAAAACCTCAATTTTTACCGATAACTTTTCTTCAAGTTCTGTTTTTGTGCTATTGTCCAAAAACTCTTCCGAGTCTTTTCTGAACATATATTCTGTAAGCAGTAAAACTCTGTCGGAGGTTATTCTGCCCTCAAGCTGACTGTATAAGTCAGTGCCCGTCAAAAGCCCCGAAACAGTGATAGTTTCACCGAAGAATGTATTATTTATCGCTTTTACATCACAATCAATCTGCGGGAATTTCTCTTTCGCTGTTTTAATTAGCTCACTCATAAAAGGATATGCCGCAGTACCTGTCGCAATGAGGTATTTTTTCGGATTTATTTTGATTTGGCATTTAAAAGTTTCAAGCGCAAACAGGAAAGAATCCGTAAACGAGCGAATCATCCCCACGCCGTTTTGATACTGAGGGTAATCCTCATAATAATCCTCATCAGGGATAGGTAAACCCGCAGTTAAGAAGAATTCATCCGCCGCGAAAACGGTTTTGAAACCTGTTTTTTCGCTGAATTTCTCTTGCCATTTGTGAATGGTATTAATTACACGCGCTGCCGAAAATTTATCAAAGAGTTTGAGTTCCGGCAGTCCTTCACGGTGAGCGGTAAGTCCCACAGGCACACAAGCAATGGAATTAATATTTTCCGCGAAGTCAAAAAGCTTTGTGAGCGTAAACTCCAATTCCTCGCCGTCATTTATTTCAGGCATAAGTACAAGCTGGATATTAAGCTGTATGCCGCCGTCTGTTAAGTCTTTGAGATAACGGAGTTTTTCGCCCGCGAAGCGGTTTCGCATTATTTTTACACGCAAATCGGGGTTCATTGTATGAAGCGAAATATTTATATTGAGCTTCATTTTTATAATGCGCTCAATGTCGGTGTCAGTCAGGTTTGTGAGGGTAATATAATTGCCTTGCAGGAAACTCAGGCGCGCATCGTCGTCTTTAAAATAAAGCGTTTCGCGTAAGCCTCGCGGGTTTTGGTCGATAAAACAGAAGATACAATTATTACGGCAGGGTTTTTGTTCATCCATCAAGAATGAATCGAACGTCAGACCGATATCATCATATTCCGATTTTGAGGCGTTAAATATCAGTGTCTCATTATCGCGCAGAACTTCTATTTTCACATTTTCTTCGGCGATATAAAACATATAGTCGAGCACGTCATTGATACCGTGTCCGTTAATACTAAGAAGCAAGTCGCCGTTTTTTATTCCGGCTTTTTCGGCAGGGGAGCGTCTTTTTACGCCGGTGATTTTTACAGCCATTAATTTGTTACCGACAGCGGGAGGAATGTAATTTTCGTTTACTTTTATAAAACTTTAAAGTTTCTCTAAAAAATAATCAACCATATAAAACAGGGAGTTAAGCGCGGAGTTTCAAATTATAATTTCCCCGAAAAATAGTCTACCGCACACAGTAAGAAGTAAAGTGCGGAGTTTGTAAATACCGAGACTTCATTTGAAGAAGGTGATGTAGATGAATCGGCATAACAGAATCCCGGCGGAGTTCCGGCAGGGATAGTCCATTTTAAATAGTTATCTAAGCGGAGTGAATCAGCCCCCGTAACAAGCAGTCCGGGCACGGGTTCGCCTGTTTCGCTTGAAGCGGAGAGACTGCAACGCGGATCTTTAACGGAGTTTTTCCCGAACCCTGTTAAATAACATTTATCCATAGGGTTGCCGCCGCAGATATAGTTTAAATTTGAAAATGCGGCAGAAAACATTTCGCGGCTCTTTAAGAGTATAGATGCCGCCATCAGCGTAACCGAATCGGTGCAAAGGAGCTTATTTGACGGATATTCAAGCTGAGGGCGCGAAATCAGAGAACTGTCGGAAATGAGATTATCCGATGCTACTCTGAATGCGAGTTTTATCTGTGAAATAAAATCATTAGGCAAAGGAACACCCGAAAACATCAAAGCGAGTGTACCGAACCCGGATTTTGATTTGCCGTAAAACCCAGTCGAGTCAATCAGCGGGAAAACTTTTTCAATGTGTTCAAAGAATTCCTGTTCTTCTGTCATGGCATAGACTTCACAGAGTGCTCTGAAGAATTCGTCAGTCAGTTCACTTTCGGCAGTCAGAATACGCTTTTTGAATGAATCATCGTCGTAATTTACTTTTTCTTGGGAGGCAGTCCCCGGCATATCGGCGAATGCTTTTGAAATATCACAGTTTTCACAAAACCATATCCACGACTTTTCAGCTGCAGAGCGCAGTGTATCGGAGAATCTGTGGTTTTTGTCGGCGAAAAAACGTGAACCGAGCGAACAAGCCGAAATAAACGCCAAAGCCGAACGGCGGCTTATATCATCAACGTAATATTCAGACGTTTCGGTAGGCGGCAAAAGTACAGTACCGACACTTGCCGAACAGACTTTTGAGTATACCGCTCCGTCAGCACGCTGCATTTTCAGCAGCCAGTTCAAGCCGTATTCACATTCGCTTTCGGCGTTCGGCGGGGAATTATCAAATAAAATCTGTGCATAAATTAAATTGGAAATTGCGGCACTCGTACTGTTTACGGATTTTGAATATCCCGGACCTTCATGCCAGCCGCCTGAAACGTCTATACGCACATTCGGGTTTGTTTTGAGGTATGCCCTCTTAGTGTGACAGCCAAGGTGAGAAAAAGCACCGGCTCCGGCTTCCCATGTACTGTCGCAGTGGTTTATATAGAATGTTTTTAAAACTTCGGAGCGCAAATTTCTGTAAGGATTGTCTGTAATAGTAAAAACGTCAGACTTTTTCTGTCCGGCAGTGATAAAATACTCACCGGATGATTTTAGTGCAGTGAAGTCCAAAACCGAAATACGCTCGCCCCAAACAGAGGAGAAACGTTCTTCGACAGGACGGGCGGTGAAAACCTTTTTACGAAGTTTTGAATCGGTTATGGTATAAGAACCTACAGACCCCGAAAAAATCGCAGTTTTCAAGAGGTTTTTACAATATCCGATTTGATTTATAAAAAGTTTAGCCATGTTCATTTACCGAAATTTCCGAAATGGAATTTTAAATTACATTCATTAACAGTATAATCTATTTGTAACTGAATTTAAATCAAATAATGATAATTATTTATGAATAAAGAGTTAATTTTTAATAATACAAAAGGGTATCCATTTCTAATGAATACCCTTTTGAAAATATAATCAAATAAGTTTCGCAAATTGTTCAATAGGCATAGGGCGATAATAATAGAACCCCTGAGCATAGTCACAGTATTCAGATTTAATGAACTGAACCTGTTCTTCTGTTTCAATACCCTCGCAGACAATTTTTAAGTCAAGGTTTTTACAGAGATGAATAATTGATGAAATAACAGCGCGGCTTTTTCTGTCCATTTCGTTTCTTAAAAAGAACCCGCTGTCGATTTTTACAATATCAATAGGCAGTGATTTCATCAGATTAAGCGTGCTGTAGCCAGTTCCGAAGTCGTCCATTGATATGGTGAATCCGCGCTCGCGGAGTGCAGAAATCATTTTAATGAGTTTTTCGGTGTTGTCAAAGAATACGCTTTCGGTTATTTCAACTTCAATATACTCATGCGGGACATTATACCGTTCTGTTAAATTATTCAGATAGTCGGGGAATGCTTCATCAAATAAATGCAGGCGCGATACATTCACAGATACAACGGGCGGTTTTTTGCCTAAGTCAAGCCAGCTTCTGATGTTTCTCAGAAGGGTATTATAGACAAATTTATCCACTTCGATAATGAACCCGTTTCGCTCAAACAGCGTAACAAACTTGAACGTCGGTATAAATTCCCCGCCGGGCGTAATCCAACGTATTAAGGCTTCCGCGCCGCCGATGGTTTCGCCGTCGATACTCACTTTCGGCTGAACATAGACTCTGAATTGGTTTGTCGCCATAGCGTCATACATCATATTCTCAAGTCGGAGGTTCTCGCCTTCTTCAATACCTAAATTATAGTCAAAGTCATATAGGATATGATTGTCCGCAGCAGGGAGGTCTTCCGTAGCTTTTTTAGCTCTGTTGGCTTTATCAATACACGAACTTACAGAATAATCCGTGTCTTTAACTTCATAAGAGCCGAAATGTACAAACAGATTAATTTGGGGATATTTTACACGGAGCATAACTTCAAGGGATTTTACCGTGTTTTTTATACGTTCGCCGATTTCTGCCGCCATATCGTTTTGCATCAGAATAAGGAAGTCGTCGCCTTTGATACGGCAAATCAACTCATCTTCTGTCAATATCTGTGAAAAGAAGTGAGCGAAATATTTAAGTACCTCATCGCCGATTGAATAGCCTAATTGGTCGTTAATATAGTTAAAATGGCGCATCCCGGCAAATACGACTTTATAAGGATGCTTTTTCTCGTGAATCAAAACGGTAGCGTCTGTCTTAAATTTTTCATAAGACAAAACACCTGTCAGACGGTCAATAGACGACACGCGCTCAAGAAATGCCGTAACATCCGTCCAACACACAAGTGCCTGAGCGGTATTTTCAGATGTCAAAATCTTTGTTGCCGAAATGGTATACCACGTATCGCGGATTTTATCATAACGCTCAAGTGTGTATTTGTCTAAATCATGCTCGCGCATATTTTTTATGGGGCAAAATGCACAAGGGTATTGTTCGCCGAAAGCCGCGTTATAACATTTTTTGCCGACTATGAGATTCGGGAAAATTTCACTGGCATATGCGCTGATATACACAAGCTCGAAGTTCTTGGGGTTGATTACATAATAGGTGAGACGCTGAGTTTCGAGGACATTTCCGGTGTAGATGGTTTCATTTTCGAGAGCCAGTTTGCTGCGGTTATAGAGTGTATAAGCCGCAATCATTTTTGTTATCGAAAAGAGAGTGGAAATCTCTGTATCGCTCCACTCGCGGATATTTTTTCTGTCTTCATAGGTTACAGTGCCTATAAGTTCCTCATTTTCGGTAATAGGGAACTGAATAAACGTCTTTATGCCGAAGCGGTCAAAATCCGGGCTTTTTGAGATTTCATCTTTTTGCCCGTCTGCTCTGTAAATAAAACGAGAATTGCCGTCATAGCGTTTGGCTATTGTAGCGCGGTGATTATTATGGAAATCGGCGAATTCTTTTCCGTCTTCACTATATAAATTGCGGTTTAAATACCAGTCGCGGAACATTCCGAGGTCACCTGTGGAATTTTTCGCAATAAGACAGATTCGGTCAAGCTCAAAGTGTTTGCCTGTTTCGTTAAAGATTTCATCAACGGCAGACGAAAAATCATCCCACGTTGTGAGAATGTTAAAACAATAATCAAACAGCGGCTTGTCAATATTCGTGAGGTCGTTTCTTTCAATATATACATCGGCAGAATCACTGATAATCGTTTCATCACGCAGTGAAATCGGGACAGCCGAAAACATCGTAAAACGGTTTTTTCCGCGGTCCTTTGAGATTTGAAGTGCGACACTTGCATTATGATAAAGACTGTCAAAATTTTCACCCGAAACCGGGAAACGCGCCCCGCCTAATGAGAGCGTAATATGTGTTTCACCCTTGAATTGGAGCGTTGATAAAATATTTAAAATCTTCTGTGAAATTTCTGCGGCTTCATCACGCGAACGCGAGATATTCGGACAAAAAATCACAAACTCATCGGAGTTTATGCGCGCTACAACATCGTCAGGTCTAAGACACCCGATAATACTGCTTGCGACTGCCTCAAGGACGTAATTCCCGTAGAGCCGCCCCCATTTTTCATTTATGCTTCTGAAATTGTCAATATCCGCCGCGAGGAATAAATGTTCGGTATTTGTGTGTTCTTTATGGATTGCTTCATCTACGTATGACTTTATGTAACTGCCTGAATAGACATGAGTAACAGGGTCTTCTTTGTTGTTCTTAACGGTTGCTTCGGCGGATTTTTTCTCGTTTGTAACGTTTAAGGTTTTGCCGACGACGGTAATTATTGCTCCCGTTTCATCGCGCAAAGTTTCGCCCACGAAGCGTACCCATGAGAATGTATAGTCGTCTGTTATCAAACGCACTTCATACGTAAAATGCGGATCGCCGTTGTCCATACTGTCACAATAGGCATCAAATGTGTCCAAATCGTCCGGGTGAACAAGTCCCCAGTTTTTCATTGTTTCGCGATAGTTATCTATGATTAAGTTTGTGTCGGAAAGTTTTCCGTCCAGTTTTTTACTGTGACTTAAAATTTTTGTTTCGGGGTTATATTCCCATAAAGCGACATTCGCACTGTCTGATGCGAATTTCAGACTAATTTTTTTTATGCTGAGTTTCTTTTTCAGTTCGCGGTTTTCAAGAAGCAGTTCATCAATTGTTTGACTGATTGCAGCGGTGTCGGTCATAGCGAATGCACCCCCTTGCGTTTTTAATTAATATTTATTGAAATCTTAATATGTTAAGAGTTTTTACACAAAATATAATGTATAAATATATTAATAACTTATATCTAATTTTAACATAAAGATTGCGAAATGTCAATCCATAAAAAAATAATCAACAATTACACCAAAACAGCATAGATTATGATGGATTATTTTGTGCATTTTCTACAAACTTTTAAAAATCGCTTGACATTTTCGGAAAAAGAATTATAATATAAATCAGAGTTAGCACTCAAACAAAAAGAGTGCTAACAATCAAACCGATCAAGTGCTAATGCGGTAATTTTACAAGTCAGTGCAATATTGCCTAAAGCGGCAAGTGCGTAGAGTTTTGTAAGTTTACTTAAATTGGATATCGGAGGTAAAGATGCTTGACGATAGAAAAAAGAGTATCCTCCGCGCTGTGATTTCAGAGTATATCAAAACCGGAGAACCTGTCGGCTCAAAAACAATAGCCGCCGACGGCGATTTAAAAGTATCAGCCGCGACAATCAGGAATGATATGGCGGTACTTGAACAGCTTGGATATCTCGAACAACCCCACACATCGGCGGGACGTATTCCCACATTCAGCGCGTATCAGCTTTATATCGAAGAATTTATGCCGCAGATTGAGCTTACAGAACAAGACAAAGCGATGCTGGATGAATATTTAGACGACACAGAACCGACAGCAGAAAACCTTTTGGGTAATGCCGCTACGGCGTTATCGGAACTGACACGCTGTGCTGTAATCTCAAGTAACCTGTCGCCGAAATTTTCGGTAATCTCTAAGGTTGAAGTTATCCCCACGGGGAGACGAATGTACGCCGTATTGCTTATTACGTCAAACGGGAGCATCAAGAACAAGGTATGCAGACTTCAATTTGACTTATCTCATGAACAGCTTGACTTTTTCAGAAACTATATGGCTGAAAACCTACAGGGGATTTCGATTGAAGACCTTTCGGAAGAGGTATTCGACAGAATTTTATCCGCTACAAGCGGTTATATGTTAGCGATGGCGCCGCTTTTGACGGAGATTAAAAACTTAGCGGATGAATTCAGCGACAGTAATATCACCATCAATAATGAACAGAGTCTGCTGCTGCGGCAGGATATTGACTCAGCTGCACTTACAGAATTTATAAAGCATAAGGAACTTGTGTCAAAACTCTTGGACGAGAGTTTCGGAGACCTGACGGTAGCATTCGGCGGAGACAGTAATTTCACTGTAAGCAATACAGGGCTTGTAGTCGGAAAGATTAAAAAAAGCGGGAAAAATGCGGGTGCACTCGGTGTACTCGGACCTCTGAGGATTGACTACGCGAAGATTATACCTTATATTGAATATCTCACCGGGCGCATTACCGAAATCCTTTCGGAGAATGAGACCGATGATGAAATACACATAGAATAGGACGGGGGAAATATGGAAAACGAAGAGATATTGGATGAACTTCAAGAAGAAGCGGCAGAAGATGCATTCACCGAAGAAATTGCGGAAGAAATTACGGAACAAATTACGGAACAAGAAAACGGAGAAATAGAGATGCTCAAAAAAAAGGTCAGCGAGGAGCATGATAACTACCTGCGCGCCCTCGCTGAATACGATAATTTCCGCAAACGTTCGGTAAAAGACAGACTTACTGCTGTAGCACAGGCACGCACATCAGACATAACGGAATTCTTATCTGTAACGGATAATATTCAAAGAGCACTTGCGACAGAGTGCTCCGACGCGAACTTCAAAAAAGGCGTTGAGATGATTGCACACCAGTTTGACAACATTTTAGAGAAAATCGGCGTAAAAGAAATCGAAGCACAGGGTAAACCCTTTGACCCGAATTTCCACAACGCGATTAATTTCAGAGAAGACGAAAATTTCGGCGACAACACAGTCTGTGAAGTCGTTCAGAAAGGTTATATGTTAGGCGACAAGGTAGTGAGGTTTGCGATGGTTATTGTCGCGAATCCGTGACAGAATACATTCATTTAAAAATTTAAAATTTAAATTAGGAAAAGGTGATTAATATGGCTAAAGTAATTGGTATAGACCTCGGAACAACTAACTCATGCGTATCGGTGATGGAAAACGGCGAGGTTGTCGTAATCCCCAACGCAGAAGGTGACAGAACAACTCCCTCCGTAGTAGGATTTGCAAAAAACGGTGAAAGACTTGTCGGAAAGGTAGCTAAGCACCAAGCAGTGAGCAACCCCGACAAAACAATTTCCTCAATCAAACGTCATATGGGCTCTGACTATAAAGTAGATATCGACGGCAAGAAATATACACCGCAGGAAATCTCTGCAATGGTACTTCAAAAACTTAAAACAGATGCCGAAGGGTATCTCGGACAAAAGGTTACGGAAGCCGTAATCACAGTACCCGCATATTTTACGGACGCTCAGCGTCAGGCTACTAAAGATGCGGGGCAGATTGCAGGGCTTACCGTAAAACGTATTATTAACGAACCTACGGCGGCTGCTTTATCATACGGACTTGATAAAGAAGCAGACCAGACGGTTATGGTTTATGACCTCGGCGGCGGTACATTTGATGTATCTATCATTGAAATGGGCGACGGTATGCAGGAAGTTAAAGCTACAGCGGGCAACAACCGTTTAGGCGGCGACGACTTTGACAAACGCGTAATGGATTGGATGATCGCAGAATTCAAAAATTCCGAAGGCATTGACCTCAACACCGATAAATTCGCTATGCAGCGTGTAAAAGAAGCGGCGGAAACCGCGAAAATCGCGCTTTCGCAAAACACTACCACCAATATCAATATTCCATATATCACAGCAGATGCAACAGGGCCTAAACACCTTGATTTAACGCTTTCGAGAGCTAAATTCAACGAGCTTACGTCAGACCTTGTTGAATCTACAATGGGACCCGTTAAACAGGCACTTTCAGACAGCGGACTTAAGACCGGAGATATAGCTAAAGTCCTGATGGTAGGCGGTTCGTCCAGAATCCCCGCTGTTCAGGATGCCGTAAAATCATTTATGGGGCAAGAGCCGTTTAAGGGGATTAACCCCGATGAATGTGTTGCGATGGGCGCGGCTGTTCAGGCGGCTGTACTCTCGGGCGAAAAGACCGGGCTGCTCCTGTTGGATGTTACGCCGTTATCACTCGGTATTGAAACCGCCGGCGGCGTTTGCACAAAGATGATTGAGCGCAATACCACAATTCCCACGAAGAAATCACAGGTATTCTCGACGTATGCCGATAATCAGACGGCGGTTGATGTCAACGTGCTTCAAGGCGAACGCGAATTCGCCAAAGATAACAAACAATTAGGTATGTTCCGTCTTGACGGTATTGCACCCGCACCTCGCGGTATCCCGCAAATCGAAGTAACATTCGACATTGATGCTAACGGTATCGTTATGGTTTCGGCAAAGGATTTAGGCACTGGCAAGGCGCAGAATATCTCCATTCAATCGTCTACCAATATGTCAAAAGAAGATGTTCAGAAAGCCGTTGATGAAGCCGCACGTTTTGCTGATGAAGACAAAAAGCGCAAAGAAGAAGTTGATGCTAAAAATAACGCCGACTCACTGATTTTCCAGTGCGAGAAAGCTCTGACAGATTTCGGCGATAAGGTTACGGAAGAAGAAAAGTCAACAGTAAACGGCAAAATCGAAGCCCTCAAAGCTATCAAAGAGAGCGGCTCAACCGAGGAAATCAAAGACAGAACAAAAGAACTCCAAGATGCGTTCTACGCCGTTTCACAAAAGATATATCAAGCAGCAGGAGCGGCAGCACAGCCGGAGGGACAAAGTGGTAATGACAATGACGTGCCTCCTCCTCCCGCAGACGGCGGAAACGACAATAATGAAGGTTTTGTAGACGCAGACTACACAGAAGCCTAACAGAGGTCAGATGTCAGAGGTGAGAAGTCAGAATACAGAAGTCAGAAATCAGATTACAGAGTACAGAATACAGAACAGAGGTCAGAAGTCAGAACACAGAAGTCATAATCTGACATCTGTCCTCTGACCTCTGACATCTGTGTTGGTGAATTTATATGGCTAATGCAAATAAACGCGATTATTATGAAGTCCTCGGTGTGCAAAAAGGTGCCGGAGACGATGAGATAAAAAAAGGTTACCGAAAACTTGCCAAACAGTACCATCCCGACCTCAATCCCGGCGATAAAACCGCCGAGGAGAAAATGAAAGAGGTCAACGAAGCTTACGAAGTCCTCAGTAACCCCGATAAAAAGTCGCGTTATGACCAATTCGGTCATGCGGGAGTTGATCCGTCATACGGCGGCGGCGGTTTCAGCGGCGGATTTTCGGGCGGCTTCGGAGGAATGGGCGGTTTTGACGACATATCCGAGATTTTCGGAAATATTTTCGGCGGCGGTTTTACATCTTCATCACGTTCGCGCAACCCCAATGCACCAAGGCGCGGCGCAGATATTTCGGCGCAGACGGAAATTGATTTCCTTGATGCCGTAAACGGGAAAAGCGTTCAGATTAAATATAACAGAGCAGAACCCTGCCCTGACTGTAACGGTTCGGGTTCATCAGACGGCAACTCGCAAACTTGTCCTGATTGTAAAGGAACGGGGACTGTTAAAGTTACCCAGAGGACACCGTTCGGCGTTATTTCATCTGAGTCAGCGTGTCCGAAATGCGGCGGAAAGGGTAAAATTATCGCTTCGCCCTGCCGTAAATGTAACGGCTCAGGCAGAGTTACCGTACCGAAAACACTTAATGTGGATATTCCGGCAGGTATTGACAACGGACAGACTATTCAAATTGCCGGAAAAGGTGCGGCGGGCGTGAATAACGGTCCTTACGGCGATTTGCATATACGTGTAAGCGTTCGCCCCGACCCGATTTTTGAACGCGACGGCTTTGATATTCATACCGAAATGCCGATAACATATTCACAGGCAGTTTTGGGCGATGAGCTTACTGTTCCGACAGTTGACGGCAATGTAAAATACAAAATCCCGGAGGGCACTCAAAGCGGAACAATTTTCCGCCTCAGAAGCAAGGGCATAAAACGCCTGAATCGTTCCGACAGAGGCGACCATTATGTTCATGTCATTGTCGAAATCCCTGCCGGACTGAATACAAAACAAAAAGAAGCGTTGTCCGCTTTTGAATCTACTCTTACCGACCAAAACTATAAACAGCGCACAAGCTTTTATGACAAAATTAAGAGGTTTTTTAAGGGTAACTGATACTGAAAAATGAGAGAAACACTGTGTTTCCTCATTTTTTAGTAATATTGAATAAATTCGTCTCGGTTATTTTGTGAAAAATGCAATAAGAATTTAACTTGAAAATTTTAAAAGATTATGATATAATTTATGTAGCGTAATTTGCGGTTTTTCAGAATAGATAAAACAATGATTAACTGAAAATGTAGGTTTAGGTCTGAAAGACTTCTACAGCTAAAAGGTTTGTCATACGAAAAAAATGATTTTTCGTATAACATAGACAACAGCCGTAGAAATTTATCAAGTTGATCTATAGTTAAAAAGCTCAATCATGTTAACCGCTAATAAAAAAGTTTATCGGGAGGTATCTTATAATGGAAGGGACCGGATTCCTAAAAACAGTCAACTTCGGCGGATTCGATAAAAAAGATGTTTTGGCATATGTTGACGAACTTAATACCAAAATTTATACACTTGAAGCCGAACTGGACGAAAAGAAACAATTGCTTGATGCGTCAGGCGGTACTGCGGGTTCCGAAAAATATGAAGAACTCCTTAAGGCTGATAAAACAAAGATTACCGAGCTTCAGACGAGTAATGATTCACTCAAAATTCAGCTCCAGTCAACCGTTGACGAATTAAAACAAAAAGAAGCGGAAGTTTTAGCTCTTAAATCCAAGAATACCGCACTCGAAGATGAGCTTGCGACCGCAAAACAAAAGGCGGCGGCGGGCGGCGAAAGCAACGCTATGGACCTTTCGCAGGTATTTATGGAAGCACAGAAATCCGCTAACTCCATAGTTTCGCAGGCTAAAGAAAATGCCCGCAAAATGGATGAAGATGCTAAAAAGCTTGCAAATCAAGTTGTTGACGATGCCAACGGCAAGGCTTCAACTATCGTTAAACAAGCCGACGAACGCGCAAGCCGTATACTTACCGAAGCAGAAGACAAAACCGCTGAAATGCGCGCACAGGCGGAAGCGGTTAAGGCATCTATTACTACACAGATGACTGACCTCGGCAATAATTTAAATAAACTCCGCGAGGTTATAATCAGCTTCTCAGATGACAGTGACGAACGCATTAAAGAAGCTGTGACGATTGTTAATAAAACCCATGACGTCGTATCAAAAGGCGAAGGTCTCGCCCCTGTTCAAAGACGCGCCGCACCTCCGAAGAGACTCTCTGAAATCGTTCCGTCTGTTTCGGCGGCTGAATACGCGCCCGCACCGAAGGTTGAAGAAGCACCGAAAGTAGAAGCAGCACCCGAACCAGTAAAACAAGAAGCACCCAAAAAGCCCGAACCGCCGAAATCCTCTAATAAATTCGGGTTTGACCTGTCAGAGCTTGAGAACCTTACGAAGATGGTAGAAGGTTCTGCCGCTAACGACGGTTTTTAACAGTAATTTATGGCAACATACAATATGAATTCGTCGGATTTAAGTGAAAAAGCTAAATTGCTTAAATCCGGCGATAAGGTTTATTTATCGGGCATAGTCTATACAGCGCGTGATGCTGCCCATAAGCGGCTTTTTGAGCTGCTTGACGGCGGAGAAGCGTTACCCTTTGATATAAAAGGGGCTGTTATTTACTACGCCGGACCTGCCCCGGCAAAACCGGGACAGGCAGTCGGTTCATGCGGACCGACAACAAGCGGGCGAATGGACAGGTTTGCGCCGCGCCTACTTGATTTAGGGCTTGCCGCTATGATTGGCAAAGGCGAACGCGATGTCGGCGTGAGAGAAGCCATAATGCGAAACGGTGCTGTTTACTTATGCGCAACAGGCGGTGCGGGGGCGTTAGCATCAAGCTGTATAACTGCCGCAGAAGTAATAGCTTTCCCTGAACTCGGCTGTGAATCAATCAAAAAGCTTACGTTCGAGAATTTCCCCCTGATAGTCGGCGATGATGCGAACGGATCCGATGTTTTCGGGTTACCTGAAATTTCGGCGGCGGTAGCGGTTTAATATTAATATGCAATAAAAAATGAAGTGATGTGCGGGCGGTGTAGCAACGCTACGAAGACCGCCCCTACGGTAGGGGCGAACTGTGTTCGCCCGTTGTTTCGGAACAAATTCAATCAATCTTTTAAATGCATATTAGTATAAGTTGCAGTTAGACTTGTGTACTGTGGAGAATAAATTAAATTTGACTCTTGATGATGATATTACATCACTTCCGGGTGTCGGAAAAAAGCGTGCTGAAAAATATGCTAAGGTCGGTGTTTTTACAATCACCGACCTTTTGGAGTATTATCCGCGTGATTATGTAGATTTCACAGCTGTTTTCAGTATCGAGAATGCTTTGCCCGACACGAATGTTTCACTTAAAGTTTTGATTACGCATAAGCCGCCCTCTGTTAAACTCCGGCAGGGGCTGAATCTTTTGGACGTAAAAGCCGAAGACGAAACCGGAAAGATTTCACTTAAATTCTATAATAACCTCTACGCGGCTAAAGATTTAACCGTCGGTGAAGAATACTATATTAACGGTAAAATCAAATACGACAGAAGCGGCATTTATATGAACAGCCCTAAGTTTTTAAGTATTAATGCGGATAAAACTATTATTCCCGTTTATCGTTTAACAGAGGGACTTACGCAAAAGGGGATTATTGACAATATAAAAGAAGCTATAGTTTGTCTGCCGGACGAATATTTGCCCGAAGAGAAACTCAATAAATATGAATTTATCGGCATAAAGAAAGCTTTGTCGGATATTCATTTCCCCGAAAATACAGCGGATATTGTGAGAGCGCGCCGCAGATTGGCATTTGATGAACTCCTCAAAGTCGAGCTTGCGCTTGTAATGACGAAATTCAAGTTACAGTGCGGAATTAAAATGTCTTATAAACCTGCCGAAATGGCGCGTTTTGAAGAAATACTGCCGTTTGAACTGACCTCAGCACAAGTGCGCGCTATCTCGGAAATCACAGGCGATATGCGGTGCGAAAGAATGATGAACCGACTGCTTCAAGGCGATGTCGGTTCCGGTAAAACAGCAGTAGCCGCCGCCGCCATTACTTTTGCCGCCGCGAATGGTTTCCAGTCGGCATTGATGGCACCGACTGAAATTTTAGCAAAACAGCATTTTAAAACGCTTTCCGATATTTTAACGCCGCTTGGCATTAATGTTTGTTGTTTAACTGCTGCCGCTACAGCACGTGAAACAAAACTTATCCGCGAAAAAATCGCCTCGGGTGAATATACAGCCGCTGTCGGTACACATTCGCTTATATCGGATTCAACTGAATTTAAGAATTTGGCTTTGGTTATTACCGATGAACAACATCGTTTCGGCGTGCGTCAGCGCGCAAAGCTTGCCGAAAAAGGCGAGAATGTCCATAAACTCATTATGTCGGCAACACCCATTCCGCGTACACTTTCGTTGATTATATACGGTGATTTGGATGTCACGATTTTGGATGAATTACCGGCGGGCAGACAACCTATAGAGACCTTCGCCGTAACAGAAAACCTGCGCGAAAGGGCTTTCGGATTTATAAAAAAGGAGCTTAATGCGGGCAGACAGGCGTTTGCGGTTTGCCCCGCGATTGACTCCGACAATGATATGATGTCGGCGGTGAGATACGCTGAAATTTTACGTAAACATTTCCCTGAATACAGAGTAGGACTGCTCCACGGAAAAATGGGCGGCAATGAAAAAGACGAAATAATGGAACAGTTTAAATCCCTAAAAATCGACATTTTAGCCTCGACAAGTGTTGTCGAAGTCGGTGTAGATGTGCCGAACGCAACGGTAATGCTTATAGAAGATGCCGACCGTTTCGGTTTGTCACAGCTTCATCAGCTAAGAGGGCGTGTGGGCAGGGGAGCACACAAAAGCTTTTGTATACTCATCACAGGCAATCCCTCACCCGAAGTGCGCGAGCGGCTTAAATTCCTGTCGAGTACTACAGACGGATTCAAAATCGCCGAATATGACTTATTACAGCGCGGCGCAGGGGATTTTTTAGGCAGCCGCCAGCACGGTCTCCCGGAATTCAAATTCGCCGATATAACAGACAGCGAACTCACAAACGAAACTCATAAATTCGCAGAAGAATTATTAGCACAGTCAAAGGATTTATCGGATTTCCCGCTGCTCAAAAAAATTATCACAAAGAAAAATATAGAGGCGTAATGACCTTGAATTTCATAAAAAGTCAAAAATGTTAGGAAAATGAAAATATGAAAATTAAACCCGTAAACGGTATGAAAGATTTCTTGCCTGATGAATGTGTTTTGCGCGATAAAATGTTATTAAATATAACTGATATTTACCGCAAAAACGGCTTCTCAAAGATTTCAACCCCGGCTGTTGAGGAGATTGAAAACCTCTTAGGTTCTGACGGCGGCGACAACCTTAAACTCATCTATAAAATCTTAAAACGCGGTGAAAAATTGGACGAAGCTCAAAAAACGGGCGCGGAACTGTCTGATTTGGGATTGCGGTATGATTTGACATTGCCGCTTTCGCGGTATTATCTTAATAATCAGGGGAAACTCCCGTCGCCTTTTAAGTGTATTCAGGCGGACAAGGTGTATCGCGCCGAACGCCCGCAAAAAGGGCGTATGCGTGAGTTTATGCAGTGTGATATAGATATTTTAGGTGACCCTACCGTGAACGCCGAGATTGAGCTTATCGCCGTTACGGCAGAGGCTTTGCGCAAACTTGATATAGGTGCATTTTCTGTCAGAATAAACCACCGCGAGGTTTTGCGCAGTATAATCGAAAATTGCGGATTTTTGCCCGAAGATATTGACAGCGTGTGTATTACAGCCGATAAAATGGATAAAATCGGTATTGACGGCGTAAAGACAGAACTCACGGAAAAGGGATTACCCGAATTTGCAATTCAAAAATTTATTGATATTTTAGGGCGAAAATTTACTGAAATAGACGAACTTGAATCTTTAACCCCGAATAAACAGGCTCTCTCTGACCTGAAAAACGTAATAGACATAAGCCGTAAAATCGCTGATAATGAATACGGTATTGAGTTTGACCTCACCCTTGTCAGAGGGCAGGGGTATTATACCGGTATTGTTTTTGAAGTAGAATCAAAGGATTTTGGCGGAACTGTCGCAGGCGGCGGCAGATATGACAAAATGATTGGGAAGTTTTCCGGGAAAGATGTGCCCGCTTGCGGCTTTTCGATAGGTTTTGAGCGGATTTTTTCAATACTGTCAGGCAAAGACCGAAAAGGTTCTGACAGAGAAAAATTGGCTCTTTTATATAACCCCGACGGTATGTATGAGGCTGTGATTACGGCGAGAGAATTACAGGAAAAATATAATGTTACGCTTTTAGCGGCTAAGAATAAACTCGGAAAACAGTTCGGTGACCTTAAAAATCAAGGTTTTGACTGCGCCGTGTTGATGTGGAAAAAAGACGAGATAAAGAATTTACATGAAGATTGAAGAAATTAACAAAATTCTTTTCGACAAGTACGGCGATTTAAATTGGTGGCCGGCGAAAACACCATATGAAGTTATCGTCGGGGCGATTTTAACCCAAAATACCGCGTGGAGCAATGTAGAAAAGGCATTACGAAATTTCCCGGAGATAACGCCCGAATTTGTTCTGAATGAAACGACGGAAAGTTTAGCTGAAATAATCCGTCCGTCGGGGTTTTTCAATCAAAAGGCAATGTATCTCAAAGCTGTCACTGAATGGTATGGGCGTTACGGCTTTTCACCGATGAAAATAAGAGAAAGCGCTGACAAAAACGGTACCCCAAAAGTCCGTGCGGAGCTTTTGAATATTCACGGTGTCGGGCGCGAGACGGCGGATTCGATACTGCTTTACGCATTCGATTTGCCGGTGTTTTTGGTTGACGCCTATACTAAGCGGCTTTTTAATCGAATGCCTGTCGGCGCGGGCAAGGATTATGATGAAATTCGATTGTTTGTTGAAAAAACGCTCGATGAGAAATTTTATAATAATTTCCACGCTCTGATAGTTATTAATGCTAAAGAGTATTGCAGAGTGAAGCCGTTTTGTGAGGAATGTCCGTTAAATTTACATTGTGAGAAGATTTTATAGTTTTATACTACTATGCTATAAAAATACGAAATGATGTGCGGGCGGGCGGGGGCGCCCGCCCCTACGGAACAATAAAACTCTGTAGGGGCGACCGCCCTCGGTCGCCCGTTGTTTTGGAGCAAATTTAATCAATTATTTAAATGCATATTAGTATTATACTATAATAAAGAATTTGTATCTGGCGTTATGCGGCAAAAATGCAAAAATCCGCACAACAGAAGCTGTGCGGATTTTTGTGAAAGGAAAAGGAGTATGAAACGAAGATGAGGGTGGATAACCGGAATTGAACCGGCGACCTTCGGGACCACAATCCGACGCTCTAACCAACTGAGCTATACCCACCGAATATTTTGGAATTTACATTTACGTCACATTTAACCTGTCACGCACCTATCTGCTTCGCGCCTGTCTGCACCGCTTGTCCCTTATATATGCCGGACCACGCCATACTGGACTCGAACCAGTGACCTACCGCTTAGAAGGCGGTTGCTCTATCCAACTGAGCTAATGGCGCTCAAAAAAAAGTACCTGTACAGCACTTTACATTGGGAAAAGCGGGTGATGGGAATCGAACCCACGCGACCAGCTTGGAAGGCTGGAATTCTACCATTGAACTACACCCGCGAATATTTTGGTTGAGTTGCCTGCTTAGTTGTTAGTTGCTTAACAATTATATCATATTCGAGAGGGCTTGTCAAGGTGTTTTTGAAAAAAGATTGTTAAAATTTAATTAATTTTTTGGATTCTTTAATTGATTACTTTAAATTATTGCCGCATTACATTGACAATCCGATAAAAATATGGTATACTAATGATATTATAAATAAAAACTAAACTGTCAATAGGCAGAATGGAGCTTATAATGAAAAAATCATGCAAGATGAAAATGCAGGAAATAGAGCCGGAGGCAGAACCGCTTTCGATGTTCGGCTATATTATGAAATTTTTGCCGATAGCGTTGTCGCTTGTAGTATGCCTGATGTCGGCGGGATATATCTTTATCCGTATCATTAACGCGAAACGTCACAACGAACGCTGGGCGGACTATGACGAGTGCGGTATTATTTAGTGGATACGCTATTATTTAATGCTCATTTAGTGCCTGTGACGGCGGGCGAGATAGAAAAGGGCTATGTTTACGTTAAAGACGAGCGAATACTTTCGGTAAATGTCGGTGAGCCTGATTCTGAAATGTTAAAAAATTGTGAAGCGATGGACTGCGGCGGGGGATATCTCTATCCGGGTTTTATTGATGCACATTCGCATATCGGGCTTATAAAAAGCGGCGGCGGCATAGAAGGCGATGACATAAACGAGGAGAGTGACCCTATTACGCCGCAGATGCGCGCTATTGATGCGCTTGATCCGTCTGATTCGGCTTTCTTTGATGCACGCAAAAGCGGTGTAACTGTCGCTGTGACGGGTGCGGGGTCTGCAAATGTTATAGGCGGCGACCTTATCGTAATTTCGACTTATGGTGAAATTGCCGACAAAATGTTGATTAAGCAATGCGGGATTAAATTTTCGCTGGGCGAAAACCCGAAAGCTACACATTCAGACAAGGACAACGCCCCGTATACGCGAATGTCGATTGCAGCACTTATCCGTGAGGCACTTTTTTCGGCTCACGAATATCTCAATAAAAAAACGGCGGCTGAAAAACTCCCGAAAGCGGAGATTTCCGATGCTTTGCCTGATTTTGACATAAAATGTGAATCACTTATTCCGCTGTTAAAAAATGAAATTTCAGCCCATTTTCACTGCCACACGGCGAGTGATATCGCGACTGCAATACGAATAGCCGAGGAATTCGGGCTTACATATACACTTGTCCATTGTTCGGAGGGGTATCTTATCGCCGATTACCTCAAAGAAAAGAATGCAACCGCGATAATCGGACCTCTTATAAATTCAAAGACAAAGCCCGAGTTATCGCTTTTATCGGAACGTAATGCCGCCTTGTTGCCTCAAAAAATCCTTACGGCGATAAGCACCGACCACCCCGAAGTCCCTGTGGATTTCTTTTTGGGGTCTGTTTGTACGGCGATTAAAGGCGGAATGGATAAAAATGCCGCTTTGCGCGCAATAACGATTAATCCCGCGAAAATAGTCGGTATAGACAGGGATTACGGCAGTATCGAAGCCGGGAAACGCGCCGACTTTGTTCTGCTTGACCGTGAATTTTGTGATTTTTATGCAACTGTTTTAAAAACAATTGTCGGCGGTCGAATTGTATATGAGGGAGAGGGTGAAACCTTATGAAAAATGAATTCTCCGTGCCGCCTTTGATGTGGTTTCAGAACAAAGCTAAATACAGCGGCGGTAAACGCTCGAAGAAACGGAATGATTTTAATTTTCGTATAGAAATTTCCGAAACGCTTGATGTCGATGTGTGGTATGGTTTGTTAATTTTTGACTTATCAGAGCCTGTTAATCACAGTAGTTTTGAAATTACAGAAGCGGGATATGAAAAAATGCTTATATTTATTGATGAATGTTATCTTTTGTGGCGTGAAATTGAAGATTTAACGTAAAATCATGACACTTGACAAAAAGTTGTGACTATGATATAATTATTGACATATAATTTTATTGAATGAAGTCAGGTCCCATGAATAATTTTGATTTAATCACCCCCGAGGGTATGCGGGATTTTTTATTTGATGAGTGTTCGCGCTTGCGTGAAACCGAAACAGCTGTCCGTGAAATCTTTGAAACGGCGGGGTTTCGTGAAATAATAACGCCCGCGCTCGAATTCTTTGATGTGTTCGACCGCAAATCGCGCTGTTTCCCGCAGGAGAATTTCTATAAATCCACCGACGACAAGGGCAGAATTTTAGTCGTGCGCCCGGATTCCACAATGCCGATAGCGCGTATAGCCGCGACTCGCCTAAAAGATGAACCGAAGCCCCTAAAACTCTTTTACAGCCAAATTGTCTACCGTAATAACCCCCAAAAACGCCGCCGCAACGACGAAATCAAACAAATGGGGATTGAGCTTATCGGCGACGGATCAGCACAGTGCGACATTGATGTTGTAACATTAGCACTAAAGGTTTTGGAAATCGCAGTAAAAAACGGCAAAAGAGCACTAATTGAGATAGGCGACAGCGGGATTACGCGCTGTCTTCTTGATAAACTGAATATCAGCGAGTATATGCGCGAAACCATTCTTGACCTCCTTGAAACAAAGAATACACCCGAACTCCACGAACTCATCCGCGTGTATGACCTGCCCGAAAATGAGTATGTAAAGCTTTTAAGAATTATGCCGCGCCTTTTCGGAGATGAAAGCGTATTTGAAAAAGCCGCTGAGATTGTCAGTGATAAAGAACTTATTGTAAAAATTTCTGCTCTGAAAAAATTCATCGAAGAGATTAAATCGAAATCCGAAAAAATTGAAATTACTGTAGACCTTGGTTTTGTCAATAAAATTAACTATTATACAGGCTTTGTTCTGCGCGGATACATAGAAAACTGCGGTGAACCTGTTATTTCGGGCGGCAGATATGATAAACTGCTTGCCGAATACGGCGGGGATTCACCGGCTGTGGGGTTTGCCGTTGATGTGGATTTATTGACGGCGGCGGTTAATGCCGAAAGCGTTTCAAAGCGTCCGCTCAGAATTGCTCTCACAAAAGGGAGGCTTGAACACAAAACCGTCGATATTTTAGAGAAATTAGGTTTTGACGTAAGCGAAATTCATAACAAGGGCAGAAAACTCATTCTCGAAGTAAAGAAAAACGATACTGTTTTTGAAGTTGTTTTATGTAAATCACCGGATGTTATTACATATGTAGACAACGGTGTCTGTGACATAGGCGTTGTGGGGAAAGATACGATTTCAGAACACGGCGGGAAATTCTATGAACTGCTGGATTTGCGTTTCGGGAAATGCCGCTTTGCTCTCTGCGGGAAAACGGGTGAAAACTTTTACAGCGGGATAAATGTAAAAACCATTGCCACAAAATATCCGAATGTGTCACGCCGCTTCTTTGAAAGCAAGGGTATGGACGTTGATATCGTCAAAATCGAGGGCAGTGTGGAACTTGCGCCGCTTATCGGACTCTCAGATGCCATCGTTGATATAGTCGAAACAGGCAAGACATTGGATGAAAACGGGCTTGAAATCTATGAGACAGTGCAGCAGCTTTCGGCGCGGCTTATTGCCAATCGTGTTTCACTCAAAACCAACCGCCGTGACATCGGCGAACTGATTAAGAATTTGGAGAGCGTTTAACGTGAAAGTACAAAGCAGCGATGCTGCGTTGCATAGTTTTTTGTGCTCATCTTTAGAGGGAATGGTACTATAAATGATTAAAAAGCTTATTGCCGACGGGGTTACAGAAAATGAATTCCTTGAGGCAGTCAGAAAACGGCAAACGGAAACCGACAAAGAGATTTCTGCTGTTGTAACTGAAATTATCGAGAATGTCAGGCAAAACGGTCAGTCGGCTGTTGATACATATACTCTGAAATTCGACGGGAAAGTCCCTGAATATACCGAAGTCAGCCGCGATATCATTAATGATGCTCTGTCAGAAGCCGATGAGGATTTTGTTACGGCTCTCTTGAATGCTCACGCGAATATTGCCGATTTTCACAACAGACAGGTTGAGCAAAGCCTAATTGTGACAAAGCCTGACGGTACAATCCTCGGGCAGCGTGTCAGAGGGCTTCACCGTGTCGGTCTGTATGTGCCCGGCGGTATGGCGGCATATCCGTCAAGTGTGTTGATGAATGCCATACCCGCTAAAATCGCGGGGGTAACGGAACTTATAATGGTTACGCCGCCGCTCAAAGACGGTACTCCGAATAAGGATATTTTAGTTGCCGCCGCTATTTGCGGGGTTGACAGGGTATTTTTATGCGGGGGCGCACAAGCTGTAGCCGCTATGGCTTACGGCACTGAAATTATACCGAAATGTGATAAAATCGTAGGTCCGGGCAATATCTTCGTTGCTACGGCGAAAAAACTGCTTTACGGTATTGTGGATATAGATATGATAGCAGGACCAAGCGAAATTTTAGTAATTGCCGATGAAACAGCAGACCCGCGTTTTATAGCTGCCGACCTCTTAAGTCAGGCGGAACATGATAAGCTTGCCTCATCAATACTTATTACAACCTCTGAAACTATAGCCGATGAAACAATAAAAGAGATTGAACGTCAGCTCCCCGCGCTTTCACGCCGCGATATAGCCGAGTATTCTATTGAAAATTTCGGTGCAATAATAGTTGAGCCGAATATCTATAAAGCGATTTTCTTAGCGGACGAACTTGCCCCCGAGCACCTTGAACTCCAAACGGAAAATCCTTTATCACTTGTCGGCAGAACAAACAATGCAGGGTCTGTCTTCTTAGGGCAATATACCCCTGAGGCATTGGGCGACTATTTCGCAGGACCGAACCACGTATTGCCTACATCAGGTACGGCACGTTTTTTCTCGCCGCTGTCTGTTCATTCATTTACAAAACGCAGCAGTTTTATATATTATACAGAAGACGCATTGCGGCGCGACAGCGGGGATATTCTGAAAATCGCAGACAGAGAGGGCTTGACAGCACACGCTATGAGCGTGAAAATCCGCGTTGAAGACTGATTAAAAACGGTGGGAGCTAACAACGATTACGGATAGATGAGGAACTAATTGAATGTATGAATTAACCAAAAAATTAAAAAAAATCGACAGCTATGAACCTATTGACGGGGATTTTAAGATACGTCTTGATGCCAATGAGTCATGTTTTAATTTTAATGACGATTTCGGTGATGAAATAGCCGAAGCGGTGAAGAAAACTTCTCTGAATCGTTACCCCGACCCGCTGGCAACACCCGCTGTAAAGGCATTTTCAGAGTTTTACGGTGTGCCCGAAAAATATGTCACCGCTGGGAACGGCTCTGATGAACTTATCAGCATTATTGCGGCGTGTTTTCTTGAAAAAGGGGATAAGATACTCACACTTTCGCCTGATTTTTCGATGTATGCTTTTTATTCAAAGCTTTATGAACTGAAAGTCGAAGTCTTACCGAAAGAAGAAATTTATAATACTGTAAACATAAGTAAAATTATAGACTATTGCAACACAGGCGACATCAAAGCCGTAATATTCTCAAACCCCTGTAACCCTACCTCACTCGGCATAAAAAAGAGTGAGATTTTAAGGCTTATAAAAAGCGTGTTCTGCCTTGTTATAATAGATGAAGCATATATGGATTTTTGGACGGAGAGTGTTTTAGACGAGGTTCAAAATTTTGATAATCTGATTGTCTTAAAAACCTGTTCAAAAGCCTTAGGCGCGGCGGCGATTCGCTTAGGCTTTGCTGTAGCGTCAGACACAATTACAAACGCCATGAGGGCGGCGAAATCCCCTTATAACACCGATACTCTATCACAAGAAATCGGTAAAATTGTTCTGTCAAAGAAAGACTATGCCGATAAAAACACAGCCGAAATTATAAAAAGCCGTGAGTATTTACAAAAAGAACTTCTAAACCTGTCAGAAGAATTCAGTTGTATCGACAAAGTATACGACAGTGTGACAAATTTCGTAATGATAAAAACCTCAAAAGGGCTTGAAATCTATAACGCCTTACTCAAAGAATCCATCTCCGTAAGGTATATGGGGATATATTTGCGTATTACGGCGGGAACGCCCTCTGAAAACGAAGCACTCGTAAATGCCTTAAGAAAAATTTTACAGTCGTTAGGGGAGTGACCTATGGAAAAATTATCACGCACAGCCGAAATTTCGCGGAAAACCCGCGAAACCGACATCACGGCTAAAATTAATCTTGACGGAAAGGGCATTTCTGAAATAAACACCGGCGTAGGTTTCTTTGACCATATGCTTACGGCTTTTTCGCGCCACAGCGGTATTGATATTGAACTTGAGGCAAAGGGCGATTTAATCGTTGACCCTCATCATACGGTTGAAGATACGGGGATTGTCCTTGGGCAGGTTTTTAAAAATGCTTTGGGCGAAGGTAAAGGTATTGCGCGGTACGGCAGTGCGTTTATACCGATGGATGAAGCGTTGGGATTTTGTGCTGTCGATATTTCAAACCGCCCCTATCTTGTGTTTGAAGCGGCATTTATGACCGATAAAACAGGGGAGTTTGATAATTGCCTGACGGAGGAGTTTTTCCGTGCATTTTCGGTTAATGCAGGGTTAACCTTGCATCTAAAATCTCTTTACGGGAAAAATGATCACCACATAATCGAAGCTCTTTTTAAAAGCTTAGCACACGCGCTGAAAGCGGCATTGGTTATTAATTCCGATGAAATTCTTTCCACAAAGGGCGTAATTTAATTTTTAAGTTAGAGAATAAAAAATGATAGCGATAGTTGACTATGGCGCGGGGAATATATTCAGCGTAAAAAATGCTTTGGAATCCTTAGGCATACCTTGTGTTTTAACAGATGACCCCGCTGAAATTTCAAACGCCGACAAGGTAATTCTTCCCGGAGTGGGTTCTTTTCCCTCTGCTATGGAGGCATTAATAAAAAAGAATTTAACGGGTATTCTAAAGAAAGTAGCCGCCGAAAAACCCTTTTTAGGTATTTGTCTGGGTATGCAGGTCCTGTTTGACAAAGGTTTTGAATTCGCCGAAACAGAGGGACTCGCGCTTATTCACGGCGAAGTGAAAAAAATCCCCGACAGCGGTTTGGTTATACCGCATATGGGATGGAATAAATTGGATGTTTTGATTGATACACCGATTTTGCCTAAAAATACGGAAAATGCTTTCGTCTATTTTGTTCATTCTTATGCGGCGGCGGGAGTGCCGGCTGAAAATTTAGCCGCAACGTGCAGTTACGGCACTGATTTGACGGCTTTTGTTTGGGACGGAAAGTATACTTACGGTACGCAGTTTCACCCCGAAAAAAGTTCCGATACGGGGCTTTTAATACTCAAAAGATTTACGGAGTTATCCTGAAATGTCACAATACTTTGAACCAAATGCCGCAGTTTCCGACTACAGGACTTTGCAGCTGAATTTCAGAGGTAAAAATTTAACTTATAACACCAATGCCGGGCTTTTTTCATATACAGAACCCGACCCGAATTCTATAATGCTCCTGCGGCATATGTGTACTTGCGAACATTTAAGCGGTGATTTTTTGGATCTCGGCTGTGGTTGGGGGCTTATCGGCATCGCTCTGGCATCAGCTTTTAATATTAATCTTACAATGTCCGACATAAACCCCTTAGCACTCGAATTCGCCGAGAGTAATGCGAAACTGAATAATATCAAAGCGCGTGTTATTGAATCAAACGGCTTTGAGGCATTTTCTTCTGATGACAAATTCGACTGTATAGCCCTTAATCCGCCTATTCACGCCGGGAAAGAAGTGTGTTTTAAGCTGTTTGAGGAATCAGCTTTACATCTCAAGCCGGGCGGGCATTTTTGGATAGTTATGCTTGATAAACACGGTGCAAAAACGGCTCTTAAAAAAATCCGCGACATCTACGGGATAACGGAACTTATTTATAAAAACAAAGGTGTAAACGTGCTTCGCGCTACGTTTTCCGCCTAAAGGACACTTATGCCCATAAAGATAAATATCGACTTGCCCGCTTATGAAAAACTCATTGCGGAAAATATATTCGTAATGCCCGAAGGATTGGCATCACATCAGGATATTCGCCCTCTGCGTATCGCGATTTTAAATCTTATGCCCAAAAAGATTGAGACAGAAACGCAAATCCTGCGTATGCTTTCAAATACGCCGCTTCAAGTGGATATCGAACTCCTTCAAACGGCAACTCATTCATCAAAAAATACCCCGCCTGAACATCTGACGAAATTTTATAAATTCTTTGATGATGTCAAAGACGACTACTTTGACGGGCTTATTATAACAGGCGCGCCTGTAGAAATGCTTGAATTCTCGGATGTTGATTATTGGGATGAGCTTTGCCGAATTTTTGACTGGAGCAAAACACACGTCTATTCGGTAATGCATATCTGCTGGGGAGCACAGGCGGGGCTTTTTTACCGCTACGGAATACCGAAATACAAACTGCCGTCTAAGATGTTCGGTATTTTCAAGCACAAATTATTGTCCGACCACCACCCCCTTTTGCGCGGTTTTGATGAGGAATTTTACGTTCCGCACAGCCGTCATACCGAAGTCAGACGCTCTGATATCGAGAAAATAGATGAACTTGAGATTTTAGCTGAATCCGACGAGAGCGGTGTACATATTATATGCGATAAAAGACAGCGCAATATCTATATCATGGGACATTCCGAATACGACCGCAAAACCCTTGCGGATGAGTATTTCCGTGACCTTAACAAAGGCGAAACAATTGCTGTGCCCGCGAATTACTTCCCCCATGATGCGCCTGATGAAAAACCGTCGCTCAAATGGCGTTGCCACGCGAATTTGATGTTTTCAAATTGGCTTAATTATTGTGTTTATCAGAAAACGCCGTTTATGATAGAGCGTATAAGTGATATTGATATTTAAAGATGAAGTACGAAACTATGTATAAATTGTAAATTATTAAAATTATCTTGACTAATTGAACCCGATATGATATAATTTTAAAGTTATATAAACGATATAACTTAAATTCCTCGCAGGCGTCTGGGACGTCTTGCGTAATCCATGAGGAGGTGTCTATAGATATGGCAAAACTTTCCGAAAAGTATGAGACAATGGTTGTCTACAGCCTTAAAAATGCTGAGGACGGCGTAAAAGAGCTTGACGCGAAATTCCGTGATATGATCACATCAAACGGTACTCTCGTTAACGCTGACAACTGGGGCAAACGTAAGCTTGCATACGAAATCGACGATCAAACCGACGGTTTTTATGTTATTTATGTTTACGAATGTAAACCCGATTTCCCCGCAGAACTCGCACGTGTAATGGGAATCACCGACGGCGTTATGCGCTACATGACTGTTTTAAAGGAAGAAGCCCCGACAGTAAGACCGAAACCGGTCGCTGTTAAACCCGATGCTGATGAATAATACGGGAGGTTTTTTATGTTAAACAATGTTATCATAATGGGCAGATTAACTGCAAACCCCGAAGTCAGACAAGCACAGACAGGTACACTGACTTGCCGTTTTACCGTAGCCGTTGACAGCGGACAAAGCAAAACCGGCGAGAAGATGACTGAATTTATTAGCTGTACTGCTTTTAATAAAACTGCCGAATTCATGCCTAAATATTTTGAGAAAGGCTCAATGGTTATTGTTGAAGGCAGATTAAAATCAAGTTCATACACAGACAAAAAATACCCCGATGTTACTCATTATTCGACTGATGTATGGGTTAATCGCGTGTCTTTCGGCGAAACAAAAGCCGCACATGACTTATCAAAACAAAACGCCGCTAATAGATCTGCAAACGGCGGTTACCAGAGTTACCAGAATAACAATAACTATAAACCGCAGAATCAGAATCCTTATCCGCAAGCAGCGCAAGCTCCCGCATATGATGATTTTTCAGCCGTAGTCGGGACTTTATCTGATTTTGAGGAAGTCATCAGTGATACTGATTTACCGTTTTGAAAAAGACAAACTGTTAATTGATTTACCGTTACGAAAATATAAAATTTCGTGAAGAGGAGGAGTGAAAATTATGGCAATGGACCGTGATGACAGACGCAACAGAGGCAGACGTAAAAAGGTTTGCCAGTTTTGTGCCGACAGAGTTCAACTCGTTGACTACAAAGACCTGCCCCGTCTGAAAAAAAATATGACAGAGCGCGCTAAAATTCTTCCCAGAAGAGTTACAGGCACTTGTGCATACCACCAGAGAATGCTTACTACCGCTATAAAGAGAGCAAGACATATGGCTTTGCTCGCCTACGTTTCAGACTAAAAAGCATAATGATGTTTAATACTAATATGCATTTAAATAATTGATTGAATTTTTCCCCAAAAACGGGCGACCGAGGGCGGTCGCCCCTACAGAGTTTTATTGTTCCGTAGGGGCGGGCGCCCTCGCTCGCCTACGTTTCAGACTAAAAAGCATAATGATGTTAAAAAACCGCCTTTGAAAAAAATTCACGGGCGGTTTAAATTTTTGCTTGACATTTTGTTAAATTTCTGTTATGATGTATATGAAATATTTTGTATGAATACTTTTTTTCAATCTAAAAACCAATTAAAACTTCATTAATTTAATTTTTAATTTGAAAGGCAGGATTTTAACATGGCAAGTGATTTATTCGGAGGACTGGGCGGACTCGGCGGACTCGGCGGATTACTCGGCGGTATTGCAAAGAGTGTTGTCCCTAAAGACACACCCGAAGGGAAATTATTATCGGCGGAGAGCGAACTCACCGATTTAAAAAGTCAGGAAACGGAAATTCTTCTTGAAATAGGCAAACAAGCTTATGAAAAAAATCCGACAGAGTGGGCTCAGCACAGCAGACTGACACTCATCCGCGAAAATATGGCGCAAGCACAAGCAATTTTAGATAAAGCTAAATCCGAAAAAGAATCCCTCGATGCCGAAAAGAGGGCTCACGAGGCGGCACTGACTTGCCCGGACTGCGGTCATATGAACCCTGAGGGGACTAAATTCTGTCAGGAATGCGGCAGTAAACTCGGTGCACCGACAAAGCTTTTCTGCACATCGTGCGGCGCGGAGTTACCGGCAGGTACGCGTTTTTGCGGCAGCTGTGGTGCAAAACAGGGAGAGTGACGACTGATGGCTACATATAAAACGCCTTGTATATTCTGCGGTGAACTCATTGACCGTGATGCGCGGTTTTGTAAAAAATGCGGTTCGCGTACGCCTTTCGGGTATCATTGTCCGAATTGTTTAAAACCCATTGACCGCTCAGATACGGTGTGTTCAAGTTGCGGGCGTTCGCTTTCGACACAATGCCCTTATTGCGGTTCGTCTACTTTCATCGGCACAGGACAATGTGATTCATGCGGGCAGACGCTTTTGATACACTGTGAGAGCAAACTCTGCGGTGAACTTCAATTCTTTGAGAATAAAAAATGTACGGCTTGCGGCAAGCCGATAAAGAAAGCCGCTAAGCAAATCGAAAAAATCAAAAAAGGAGTTAAGTAACCCATGTTACAGGCTTTTACACGAAATTATCAAGACAACAGTACCGATGCGGGATTTCAGTTTACGTTTTATTGTGATATATGCAATGACGGCGTAAAATCAAGTTTTATTGAGAGTAAAACCTATAAAAAGAGAACAGGTAGCCGGCTGTTCGGGCAGGGCGTAAGTCTTGTCGGGAGTCTTTTAGGCGGTGCGGCGCGTGATTTAGGTTATGCCGCCGAACGTGGTTCAAATATTTTGTCACAGAAATTTGAAGACAAATCCCCCGAATGGCAAAAAGAACATGAACAGGCGTTTATGCGCTGTCAAAATGAGGCACAGGAACATTTTCACCGCTGTCCTTCCTGTAATAAATATGTATGTGACCATTGTTTTAATGAAGACGAGGGGATGTGTGTTGACTGTGCGCCCCGTCAGGAGATTTATGTTGCCCGCGCAAAAGCCGACGCTATGAAACGCAATATCGACGAAGCAGGGCAGACGGCGACCGTTTGGAAAGGTAAAATCGAGAGCAAGACTACCATTTGCCCCGCGTGCGGGAAACCGGCAGGGAGCGGTAAATTCTGCAACAACTGCGGCGCAAGTATGGATCAAAAAGCCTGTCCGAAATGCGGCTCAAAGAATTCACCGAACGTCAAGTTCTGTAATAACTGCGGCGAGAATCTTTCGGCAGCAGCAGCAGTTCCGACAGGTAAATGTTCCGAATGTGGAATGGTTAACCCCCCGGGAACGAAGTTCTGCGGCGGCTGCGGGAATAAGTTGTAATTTATGTCAATTGAATTGACTTTCTGATTTTCGGTACAGCATACATGAAATATCAAACAAAATCCCCGTTTTCGGGGATTTTCTGTTTTTTAACATTTACCTTGACATTTTTTTCATTTTGGTGTATAATTATATCGGATATTAATATTAATTCAGTATAAATTAAATTACACAAGGAGAATAAAAGATGTTCATCAGTGTCGGTGCTATGGGGCTTTTGGGTGTAAATGCATTCGCCGTAAATTGTGAAATGGAAATGAGCAAAGGCTTACCGGGAATAGATATAATCGGTTTAGGTGATGTTGCCGTAAAAGAAGCCAGAGGCAGAATTTCCTCAGCGGTGCGTTCAAGCGGCTGTAAAATGCCGCAGCTGCGAATTACCATAAATTTAGCTCCCGCCGATATTAAAAAGACGGGTTCGACTTATGATTTGGCGATAATTACCGCATTGCTTTTCTTAAACGGCAATATAGCGCATAATCTTGATGATTGCGCTTTTGTAGGTGAAGTTTCACTGGGCGGCACGGTTGAGCCTGTCAGCGGGGTACTCCCGATGACGATTTTAGCGCGTTCTAAAGGTATTAAAAATCTATTCGTTCCGGCGGCGAATGCTTATGAAGCTTCTGTTTGTAAAGGCATTAATATTTACGGCGTAAATTCTGTGCGCGAGCTTATTGACCATTTTTCCGGCAAACCGATTACACCGCAGACCCCTTATGAAATCCCCGAAGCGGCATATGAATTTCCGCTTGATTATGCTGATGTAAAGGGACACGCTGTCGCCAAACGCGCACTTGAATATGCGGCGGCGGGTGGGCATAATCTGCTGATGCTCGGACCTCCCGGGTCGGGAAAATCTATGCTTGCTAAGCGTATTCCGACGATTTTGCCGCCGCTTTCGTTTGATGAATCTATTGAAATCACAAATATTTACTCTTGTGCGGGACTTATTGACCGTAAGAATCCGCTTGTTACTGTCCGTCCGTTTCGTTCGCCTCATCATAATGCTTCTGCTGCGGCTTTAATCGGCGGCGGGAATATCCCCGCTCCGGGTGAGATTTCGCTTTCGCATAACGGTGTGTTATTTTTAGATGAATTGCCTGAATTTCAGCGAATAGCTTTAGAATCCCTGCGACAGCCCCTTGAAGACCATCGCGTGACTATTTCACGCGTAAGCGGAAAAATTACATATCCGTGTTCGATAATGCTTATCGCCGCGATGAATCCTTGCCCCTGCGGACACTTAGGGAGTAAAACAAAGGAATGTAAATGTTCCCCGAAGCAAGTTTCGTCATATTTAGGGCGTGTCAGCGGTCCTCTTTTAGATAGATTTGATATTCAAATTGAAGTAGCCGAAGTGGAATACGAAAAACTTTCATCGACTAAAAAAGAAGAAGCCTCCTCCGAAATGCGAAAACGCGTAGAATCCGCCCGTGAAATCCAACGGCGGCGTTTTGAAGGCACAAAAATCACCTGCAACGCGAAAATTACTGATGATATCTTACGCGAAGTCTGCGTTCTTTCAAAAGAAGCCGACAATACCTTACACGATGCCTACGACCGTATGGGATTATCCGGACGCGCTCACGAACGGATTTTAAAAGTAGCAAGAACCGTCGCCGACGTAGACAACTCCGAAAAAATAGAAACGCGTCACATAAAACGCGCAATTCAATTCAGAACCTTAGACCGACAATACTGGCAACACAGAGGTTAGAAGTCAGAGGTCAGAACACAGATGTCAGATGTCAGATGTCAGATGTCAGAACACAGAAGTCAGATTTTGAGAATCACAAAATCGCCTGAAATTAAGCGTTTGCAATTTGTAGGGGTGGTGCACCTCGTAGCGCGGCTACCTCGCCCGCCCGCATATCCTTAAATGCTACGTTTTTTGTTGAAAAACGATAAATAATTAAATTTTGGTTTTTATCCTAAAATGATGCATTTGTAGTGTGCGGGCGACCGGGGGCGGTCGCCCCTACAAAATCTGACATCTGACACCTGACATCGGATTTCTGTGTTGCCCCTACAAATTCTGAAAAAAATTTTCATTTCCCCCTTGACAAACTATATTTCGTGTGTTATAATAATTTTAGTGATAATTTTTCGTCTGTTATTTTAATAAGACAAAATAAAATTGCTTTTATATTTGTTTTACGGTGAAAGGATTGATAAAAATGGAATTTAAGGATATACTTAAAACAGAACGTGAACGCTGTGGTTATACGCAAAAACAACTTGCAGAGATGATTGGGGTCACAGACCGCACTATTCAGAATTATGAACGCGGGAGAGCTAATGTTGCCCGTTTTGAGCATCTTCAGGCGTTGTCTGAAGCTCTCGGGATTGACCTTTCTGAATTCAGTGAAAACAAAAAGTTTCAAATGACCAAAAGCCAAAAAGACGAACGCGAAATCACAAAACTTGTCAATCAAATGACAGCACTATTCGCCGGCGGCGAACTCTCCGATGACGACAAAGAAGCCGCTGTAAGGGCAGTAACCAAGGCATATTGGGAGTCAAAGGAACTTAACCGCAAATACGGTAAAAAGAAAAGCCGCGCCTGATGTTTTTTAAAATGTGGTAGCGATTAATGTTATTTGAACAAATAGCGCAAAAATGCCTTGACCTCACCCGAAAATATAAAACCCGCGACCCCTTTGAAATTGCCGAAAATCTGCATATCAGCGTGATTTTAGCGGATGATTTCACAAAACTTAAGGGAATGTATGTTATCGTAAATAAAAATCCCTTTGTATTTTTGAATTCGCGTTTGGATGAACCTATGCAGAAGATTGTGTTAGCCCACGAAATCGGGCATGACAGGCTTCATCGGGATTTTGCGCGCCAAGCCGCTTTTGAGGAATTTTCGCTTTACAAAATGGATTCGCGCCCCGAAATAGAAGCGAATATCTTTGCAGCAGAGATGCTGATTGATACGGATAGGGTGTTGGAGCTTATTTATGAATCTCTTGATATTGAGCAAATTGCCCATATACTCAAAACCGATATAAACCTTGTCGCGATAAAGGTTTCGGGGCTTATCAAAAGGGGATATGACCTGAAATTGCAATCCTTTCGGTCGGATTTTTTAAAGTGAAAAAAAATTCTTTCAAAACTTTGTGTGCGCTCATGCGCCGAAACGGGAATTTTTATGTGCGGTAGATATTATGTCGAAATTAGTGACAGCGAATTGCGTGATATTGCCGATACGGCACAGCAAAAGGTAAAATCGGCGTACCGTGACATTACGCTGAAAACAAACGGCGAGATTTATCCTGCCGACATGGTTTCGGTGATTGCTTCTGATGAGGTTTTACCGATGCAGTGGGGATTTTCGTTTCGCGGCAATAAACTTCTGATTAATGCGCGTTTTGAAACATTCACCGAAAAGGCAACCTTTAAAAACTGCGAAAAATGTATTATCCCCGCGAGCGGTTATTTTGAATGGAAACGCGACACAAACCCCAAGGTGAAATATGCCTTTTCGCGTGAAGATACGCCGCTTTATTTGGCGGGACTTTACCGAACCGAAAAGGACAAGCCCTTACCTTGTTTTGTTATTCTGACCCGCGAAGCGGCAGGCGTTGCCGCTGAAATTCATCACCGTATGCCCGTAATTCTTGAAAAAAACAAAATCCCCGAATGGTTTTCGGGGGATTTTGACACAGATTCTGCTGTAACGGATATAAACTGCATTGAAGCGGATTTACCGAGCGGGCAAATATCCTTTGATTTTTAAATTTTTATATCAATCTTATAAGTTTTAAGCCATTCATTTGTTTGAATTAAGTATGCTAAAATCTGCGGACCGCGCATAAGCTGACCATACCACGGCATATTCATTTGAGTGGGGTTTTGAATCAACTCTTCAACAGTTTCGTGGTTTATAAGTTCACAAATCGGAGCTTCTTTGTCGGCAATAATTTCAGTCATAATGTCACATACTGCCTGTGTATAAATCGGGTTATGCGTTTTCGGGTACGGCGATTTCTTCCTGAAAACAATTTCTTCCGGCAAAATATCGCGAAATGCCTCTCTAACAATACCTTTTTCTCTGTCTGTGTCTTTTCCCAGACGGCTTTTTATATTCCACGGCATATTATAGGCAAACTCCACAATGCGATGGTCTGAAAAAGGCACTCTGACCTCAAGTCCGCTGTACATACTCATACGGTCTTTGCGGTCGAGCAGACACGCCATAAACCAGTCTAAATTGAGTTTAAACATTTCGCGCATACGGGATTCTGTCTTTGACTCACCGTCAAGGAGCGGTGCTTTGAGGCAGGTATTCATATAGCCGCGGCGGACGTAGTCTTTCCCGCCGCTTATCAGCCCTTCGCGCAAAACTGACAATCTCAAATCTGTTGAATTTGACCATGGGAACGTGTTTTCAAATAAAATGTCGGGATTATGATACCAAGGGTAGCCGCCAAGCAGTTCATCAGCACATTCGCCCGATACCGCAACGGTGAATTCTTTTTTTACTTCACGGCAAAACAGCAGGAGCGACGAATCCACATCAGCCATTCCGGGTAAATCCCGTGCATAAACCGCTTCAAATAAAGCGGGTGCAAGGTCGTGATTGTGAAGATTAACATAGTGATGATTGCTGCCTATGAAATTTGACATTATTTCAATATAATGTCTGTCACTGTTTGGCTGAAACACATCGGGCGTGAAATACTTTTCGTTGTCGATATAATCCACCGACCATGTATCAAGCTGACGTCCCTCTGATTTATACTTATCGGCGGCGATTTTTGAAATAATTGATGAATCAAGCCCGCCCGACAAAAACGTACAAAGCGGTACATCCGACACAAGCTGACGTTCTACGGCATCTGTAATAAGAAAACGGATATGCTCAACGCTTTGTTCATAGGTTTCGCGGTGAGGGTATGCTTCAAGCCGCCAGTAGAAATTTTTGGTTAAAGAGCCGTCTTCATATACCGCCTGTTCTGCGGGCAGGAGTTCCGTAATACCGCGGATAGGGGTTTCCCCCGGAGTGCGCGCCGGACCGAGCATAAATATCTCTTTTATGCCGTCACTGTCAACTATAGCGGGTACAAGAGGATTCGCAAGCAACGTTTTAATTTCAGAACCGAAAATTAATCCGCCGCTATATTCATATAAGAACAGCGGTTTAACCCCAACCCTATCGCGTGCCAAGAACACAGTGTTTTTACCGCCCGATTCGGTGAGCACGGCGAAAGCGTAAATCCCGTTGAGCTTTTCGGTGCATTTAGTGCCCCATTCGGCGAATGAGTGAAGCAGTACTTCTGTATCGGAATGTCCGTTGAATTCATGCCCGAGGGCTTTGAGGTCTTTTCGGATGTCTTCGGTGTTATAGAGTTCGCCGTTATAAACTATCGTATATTTAGCGTGGGGCGTTTCATAAGACATAGGCTGTCTGCCGCCCTCGGGGTCAACGACTGTTAAACGCCTGTGGATTATTGCAGTATTTTTATTTATGTATATTCCGCTGTCATCAGGTCCGCGCCTTGAGAGTGTTAACGACATATTTTCAAGAATTTTCAGTTTATCAATCATTTGGCTTTTGTTATCTATCCAACCGGCAATACCGCACATATTTAAGTGTTCTCCTTAGTTAAATTAATGTATTATTACTATATTATGCATTAATACTTATTATATGATTTTTTTGTAATTTTTAAAATCAGCAAATTAGCAAAATGAGCAAATGAGAAAGTAGAAACAAATATGGATGCCTATTCAAGACTGTCGCCTATTCTGCGCGAATATATCTATAATTCCGGCTGGGAGAAACTCCGCTATATTCAAGAGGCGGCTTGTTCGGTTATTTTTGATACACAGTCACATCTGCTGCTTTCATCGGGTACGGCTTCCGGTAAAACCGAAGCGGCTTTCCTGCCGGCAATTACGGAAATCTTAAAAGACCCGCCGAAATCGGTAGGTATTCTCTATATCAGCCCGCTGAAAGCTTTAATTAACGATCAATTCGGGCGGATTGAGAAACTCCTTGACAATGCTCACATAAAAGTCGTGAAATGGCACGGCGATGCTTCACTTACACAAAAAAACAAACTCGTCCGTGAGCCGTCAGGGGTAATGCAGACCACTCCCGAGTCAATAGAGAGTTTGCTTATTAATAAACGCGAAGCCCTCATTAAACTGTTTTCGGATTTGCGGTTTGTTATCATTGATGAAGTGCATTATTTTATGGATTCGCCGCGCGGCTTACAGCTTCAATGTCAGCTTGAGCGCATTGAAAAGATATGTAATATCAACCCGCGCCGCATAGGCTTATCGGCAACAATAAGCGACACTAAAGGTGCGGAGGATTTTTTACGCGGCGGCAGTAATATTGATGTAGTTACCCCTCCCGATGAAGAACCGCCGCGAAAAATCAGACTCTTTGCCGAAATGTTCGAGATGAAAGAGCTTGTCACCATAAAAAAAGAAGAATTCGTCGATGACAATGACTACCGCCGCATAACCGAATTTCTATATAAAATGACAAAAAATAAAAAATCTATAATCTTCTGTAATTCCCGTGCCGAAACAGAGGTCTATTGTTCTCGCCTTAAAAAATATGCCGAATACAATAACCTCCCGGATGTTTATCGTATTCATCACGGCAGTTTATCAAAAACAATCCGCGAAGATGCCGAAAAACAGATGAAAAATTCAGAAATCCCTATAGTGACTTGTGCTACGGTAACACTTGAATTAGGCATTGACCTCGGTTCGCTTGACCGTATAATTCAAATGGGTTCGCCGTTTTCGGTGTCAAGTTTTGTTCAGCGTTTAGGCAGAAGCGGGCGTACTCCCGGGAAAATCCCCGAAATGATTTTCACCCTCATTGACGAAAAAAAGACCGACGAGGTTTCGGCTTTTGACAATATTGATTGGCGTTTGCTTCAAGTTATAGCTATAATTGAAATTTACACCAAAGATAAATGGGTAGAACCGATTTATCCCGACAAGCATAATTACAGTCTTTTGTATCATCAGACACTGAGTTTTCTGTGTTCTGCGGGAGCGGTTAAAGCATCTGCGCTTGCCGAAGCTATTTTAAAATTACCGCCGTTTCGTGAAATTTCACAGGAAGATTTTAAAATGTTACTTGTTCATCTCCTTGAAATACGGCATCTCTCAAAAGACGAGAGAGGATTTTTACAGCTCGGTATTAAAGCAGAACCGATTGTTGATAACTTCCGCTTTTACTCTGTTTTTGAAACAGAAGAGGAATTCTCCGTAAAATGCAAAGGCGAACTCATTGGCACTGTAAATATCCTCTTTGCCCCGGGCACAACCTTTGCCCTCGGCGGGCGTTCATGGGAATGTATTTCCGTAGACGAAAAGGCTAAAACTATCTTCGTAAAACTCCTTGAAGCCACAGCACGTATAACGTGGGTAGGCGATATGCCGCTTTTAATTGACGGCAAGGTAATAATGAAAATGCGCGAAATCCTCTCCGTTACCGATGACTACGCCTTTTTAAGTGCTAAGTGCAAAGAAAAACTCGCCGAAATGCGCATGATAGCCGCCCAGACAGGTATGTGCGAAAAAACCGCCGTGAAAACCGGTGCAAATAGTTTCGCCGTCTTCCCGTGGGTCAGTACCCGGCAGCTTTATACGCTGATGTATGCTTTGCACAGTATTGACTACGGCTGTAAATTCGCACCTCAAAAGTCCGTATATGCGGAATGTGAATTCAGCGGCAGTGAATTTGAATTATCAAAACTGCTGTATACCGCCGCCGCTGAAGCTGAAAAAATCCCGTATTTTAATGTTACCGGCAGTTTAACAAAGGACGCACTCCGAAATTTTGACGACGTTTTCCCCAAAGAAGCACAAGTACCCGGGAAATTTAATGATTTTGTGCCTAAGGTTCTCTTAAGAAAGCAGTTTCTCTTGGACTTCTGTGATACCGCCGGACTAAAAAAAGATTACGAAACCGAAATTTATTAAGAAATGTTAAATCGTAGGGTTGACAAACGGAAAAAAATATGATATAATTAAACGATTATTTGAATACTGATTTAATTGGAGTGATAAAATTGTCAAAAATAGCCATTATGGGCTACGGCACAGTCGGTTCCGGTACAGTGGAACTGTTTTATAAACATAAGGATAAGCTTTGCCGTACGCTGAGCGTTGATTTAGATATAAAATATATTTTAGAAATACGCGACCTGCCCGATGACCCCTACTATAATAAAATGATTAAAGATATTAATATCATTTTAGACGACCCTGAAATAAAAATTGTCGCCGAGGTTATGGGCGGGCTTAACCCTGCGTTTGATTTTGTTATGCGCTGTCTCACGCACGGCAAAAGTGTTGTAACCTCAAACAAAGAGCTTGTAGCCAAAAAGGGCGCGATTCTTTTAAAAACCGCCGCTGAAAATGATTGCAACTTCTTTTTTGAAGCCTCAACAGGCGGTGCTATACCTATTATAAGACCGCTTCATGAGTGCCTTGCGGCTGATGAAGTTTATTCGGTTGAGGGTATTTTAAACGGGACCACGAATTTCATTCTAACAAAGATACTAAGTGAAAATATGCCCTATGAAAAAGCACTGAAACTCTCACAGGAATTAGGTTACGCCGAAAAAGACCCCACAGCGGATGTTTCGGGGGCTGACTCATGCCGAAAGATTTGTATTTTAGCGTCACTCGCATTCGGCAAACACGTTTATCCTGAATGGGTGTATACAGAGGGCATCACGCAAATTAAGAAAGAAGATGCCGAATATGCCAAAGCCTATAATTCCGTTATAAAGCTTATTGCTTCCGCGAAACGCTGTGATAACGGTAAAATCGCCGTTTCGGTGCGCCCGGAACTGGTATGCAGAGATAATCAGCTTTCCGGTGTAATAGATGTCTTCAACGCGGTTACGGTTTACGGCGAAGCGGCAGGCGAACTGATGTTTTACGGCAGGGGAGCGGGGAAACTCCCGACGGCGAGTGCTGTCGTCGCAGACATTGCCTGTGCCGCCATAGCGGACGGAACATCACGGACACAGACTTGGGAAGACAGCACGGACAGCGATTTTATAGCCGATAGTAAATCCATTCCCGAGGCATTTTATATTTTAGCTAAAAACACGGGTGAGGGGGCTATTAAAGCGGCTTTCGGCGAGGTTCTTTACCTGTCGCGTGAAAATCAGCCTCCCGAGGAGTTTGCATTTATTGTACCGATTACGACTGAAATCGAATTAGATGAAAAGATATCGAATTTCGGCGGCGAAATAGTTTCAAAATACGTTATAAACGGATAAGAGAGGAAATTTTAAAATGGCGGCACAAATCAGAGTTTCACAAAAGGGTTTTGAAGAACTCCAGAAAAAATACGATTATATGATTCAGGTAAAACGTGTAGAAGTAGCTCAAAAGCTCAAAGAAGCACGTTCCTACGGCGACCTTTCCGAGAACGCCGAATATGACGAAGCCAAAAACGAACAGGCTATTGTCGAAGCGGAAATCCAAGAACTCAAAGAAAAAATCGACAATGCCGTGATTATTTCAGACAGCGACTTAAGTGCTGATGAAATCAATGTCGGAACATATGTAAAACTTATTGACACAGATGAAAATGATGAATTTGAAATACAAGTAGTGGGTTCAACCGAATCAGACCCCGACAATGACAGGATTTCAGAGGATTCACCCGTAGGCAGAGCCTGTATCGGAAAAAAAGAGGGCGATACATTTGAAGTAGAAACCCCGGGCGGCATACGTCATTTTAAAGTATTAAGTTTGAACACAAAAAGCAAGTAATTGAATTTAAATTTGAATTTGACTTAAATAATCGAAAATAGGGAAATACAAAGGCAGGGATATAAATTTGGCTGAAATAATCGAAAACACAGAAGTAGCAGAACAGGATATAAATGTCCTTAAAAAGATAAGAATCGAAAAGCTCACAGAACTCAAATCAGCGGGCAATGACCCCTACACCGTCACGAAATATGATTTTGATACCTTAGCGCAAACGATAAGGGATAATTTTGATGCGCTTGAAAACACCGACGTAAAACTTGCCGGGCGTATGATGTCCCGCCGCGATATGGGGAAAGCCAATTTCATTGACGTAGCAGATGTTTTAGGGCGAATTCAAGTCTATGTGAGAATGAATGATATCGGAGAAGAGACCTTTGCGGAGTTTAAAAAGTGGGATATCGGGGATATTATAGCAGTAGAGGGTTTTGTTTTCAAAACCCGAAAGGGCGAAATCTCTGTTCACGCAAAGAATGTTAAGCTCCTGTCAAAATCGCTTTTACCCTTGCCCGAAAAATGGCACGGTTTAAAAGACACCGATATGCGTTATCGTCAAAGATACCTTGATCTTATCTGTAACCCGCAGGTTAAAGACACATTCGCAAAACGCAGTAAAATTTTGCGCGAGACACGAAATTTCCTTGATTCACGCGGATATCTCGAAGTTGACACGCCGGTACTTCATACCCTTGAGATAGGTGCGGCGGCGCGTCCTTTTAAGACGTTTCACAATACCTTAGGACTTGATATGTTTTTGCGTATTGAGACTGAACTTTATCTGAAACGCCTTATAGTCGGCGGTTTTGACCGCGTTTATGAAATAGGCAGAATTTTCCGAAATGAAGGTATGGACACCTCACATAACCCCGAATTCACCACACTTGAGATGTATCAGGCGTATACAGACTATTTCGGTATGATGGATTTGATTGAAGAACTGTTTGTTTACCTCACAAAAACCATTTGCGGCACAGGCGTAATCACTTATCAAGGCATCGAAATCGACATGGAGACAAAGTGGAAACGTCTCACCATGGCACAAGCTGTTAAAGAGTATTCCGGCGCGGACTTCTATACATGGGAAAGCGATGAAGCGGCGCGGCTTGAAGCTAAATCCCGCGAAGTCTTTGTTCCTGAGGGTGACACAGCTACAAAAGGTCATGTTCTTATCGCATTCTTTGAAAAATTCGTCGAAGAGAAACTCATTCAGCCGACAATTATATATGATTACCCTGTCGAGAATTCGCCGCTTGCAAAACGCAAACCCTCTGAACCCGGATTTACAGAGCGTTTTGAGTTCTTTATCTACGCCCGCGAGATGGGCAACGCCTTTTCTGAACTCAATGACCCCATTGACCAGCGTCAACGTTTTGAGAAACAAGCCGCCGCTAAAAATGAACAGAGCATAAAAGCCGGGCAAAAGGGTACAGCGCAGGTTGACGACGACTTCATAAACGCCCTTGAATACGGTATGCCGCCTACAGGCGGTTTGGGATTCGGTGTTGACAGGCTTGTAATGCTGCTTACCGATTCGGCTTCAATCCGCGATGTGTTGTTGTTCCCGACTATGAGACCGATATAGAGGTTAGATGTTAGAGGTTAGATAGAGGTTAGAATACAGAGTGGGAAGTTTATATTGAAAAGTGAGAAAACTGAAAATTCGGAAAATCTTGAGGTTTTCGAGAATTCTGAAGATTCTGATAAGCATAGTATAAGCAGCGGGAAATCGGCTTTGCAAAATTTCCGTGATGCAGAGATTAGGCGGCGGCGCGAGGAATTACGCCGCCAATCCGAGGAAGCCGAGCAGCAGTCAAAGAAAGCTCATGAACAAGACCGTTTATATGCCAAAAAAGTTGCCGAAGACCGCGTGGAACTCCTTAAAATCAAACAGGGGATAGGACTCGAGGAAGATTTCAAAGAAGCAGCTCCGAAAAAAGAATATACATTTAAAGAAAAAGTATCGAATTTTTGGTATCACAACAAATTTGTTGTCATTGTCACGGCACTGATTGTTTGTGCGGCGGGATTTTTTGTGCACGATATCTTTTTCAGAACGCAGCCCGACTTAAAAGCTATAATTATCGCCAATGATGAGAATTTCGGTATACTTTATGACGAATTCGCCGAGGTTTTAGCGGTATATACACCGGACTTTAACGGTGACGGAAAGATTTATGTTCAGGCGCAATACCTCCCGGGGGTTATGAGCCCCGATAACCGTGATGTAAATTACCAACAGGCGATAGAAGCCAAACTCTTTGCAGAGTTCAGTTCATCCGATTCTGTAATGATTTTCGCCGACAATGCGACTGTAGAGGCTTTGGGGATTACGGAAGGGGTATTTACACCGGCTGATGAAATTTTCCCCGGCGACCCGAACGCCGGAACAATCGGGTATAACCTTTCAGGCACTGATTTTGCCGAAAAGATAGGCTACCCGGAAATTTCACCCGACATTTTTGTTGCTTTTCGTACGCCGAGAGAAAGTTATAACGGAATAGAAGAATTTCAGAAAAACTACAATCATGCCGTCGAAGTGTGGAAAAACTACATTTCACACAGCGTCATAAACGAGGCTTCTGATGGAGAAAAAGTCAACTACGAATAGGCATTTCACTATTGCCGCGAAATCCGATGAATTCTTAGTTTATAAATTTAAATTCAGCCGCCGACAGAAACTCCGTCGGTTTACAAAGTCTGCCTCAAAAGTTATCAAATCTGATTTCGGTTACGTAAAAGAAAGGCTTCAAGACATACCCGATAACAAGAAATTTAAACAAAAGCTCAATATGGATGAATTTTCAATCATGAACGGTGACAATAGGTTCAGGCGTGAATGTATGATTGAAATTTATAAACGCCGCGACCTTGCCGCAAAATTCGGTGTATTTTTTGCAGCCGGTGTTATGATTTTTATATGCCTTAATTCTCTGCTTGGTATGTTTTCCGTACTTTCGTATCAAAAAAACCCGCTGGGGGATTTTGAGGCATGGCTTATCGCAGTGCCGCCCTTGGTATTTATTCCGTCTGTGATGATTCTTTATATGAAATCAGCGGGACTGACGCTTGGGATGATTGTCTGTCTTTTGATTATGGGCGGATTTTTCCTGCTTGGCAGTTACCTTATTATACCTGTTGCATTTGTGTGGTTAATTATACTTATAAGACTGTCAAAGGTTATGAGCAGCTATGAAACCTTGTCGGAAACAGATGGATTTCCGGACTTTGATGATACAGAATTTTTCTTTAATTCTAACAAAAAGGCGGGACAATGATACCGGCAAATATTAGCGATGTAATTTTTACAACACATATTCACGCCGATCTTCACGGCGGAGCATTCGATATTTTCAGTGTCTTATTTGATGCCTTTTTTGAATCTGTCCGCATTGTGCCTTTTTTATTTGCGGCATTTTTACTGATGGAATTTTTAGAGCATAAAGCGGGCGATAAGTTTGTCTCTATCCTCTCAAAATCGGGGAAATTTGTTTCCCTCGGTCCTGTTGCGGGTTCAGTCCTCGGAGCAGTACCCCAATGCGGTTTTTCAGTTGCCGCCGCAAACCTCTATGCCGGTAAAATAATTTCAGTCGGGACACTCGCGGCTGTCTTTATTTCAACGTCCGATGAAGCTATACCTATTCTGCTTTCATCGCCGGGAAATCTATCTGTAATCTGGAAACTTATCCTTATTAAAATCGCTATAGGTTTAATCGCCGGAATTCTGATTGACATTTTTGTGAGAATATTTAATAGAATCCCGGTAGAAACCGATTTTGAGGAAATCTGTATAGACTGTAATTGCGGCAAAAACGGCATTTGGCTTTCAAGTCTAAAGCACACCGTAAATATATTCATATTCATATTGATTTTGAATATCATTATGGGTGTAATAATCGGACTAATCGGGGAAGAACCTTTCTTTCATTTCCTTGAGGGGTTCGGCGTGTTCCAGCCTGTAGTAACGGCTTTAGTGGGGTTTATCCCGAATTGTGCCTCAAGCGTACTTATTACGGAACTCTACATAGACGGCGGCTTAACCTTCGGGAGTACCGTTGCCGGTTTATGTTCAGGCGCGGGTGTGGGTTTGCTTGTATTATTTAAAGCGAACAAAAACCTCAAAGCCAATTTTTGTATATTAGGCATTTTGTTTTTTACCGCAGTGCTTTCGGGTACAATTCTTGATATACTGTTTTAGGTTTGCATTAGGCATTTTGTTTTTTACAGCGGTTTTTTCAGGCACAATTCTCGATATTTTGGTGTAACATAAATATAGAGAACTCTCAGTTTATGACGATAATCTCCGGAATGATTTTGAATATTTTTTTGATTAAAAAATAAAAAAAATGATTAAATTTGCTAAGGGTAATTTCCTAATACTGCTGACTGCCGTTGCGGCGGCTGTAACGGCGTTGTTTGCGCCTGTTGCGACTTTTCCGGCGAATCAATATTTAGGACAAATAGCGATAATATTCGGATTTTACATTGTTTGGGCTGCATTTGACGGAAGCGGCTTATTGTCGCTTGGCGCAAAAAAAATCCGAGGAAATAAAAATTCTTCGGCGGTTATGATTATTATTACGGCAGTTTCTTTTCTTTTCGGCGGGATTTTTACGCCCTATGCTGCTGTGATATTTGTTTTGCCTACAGCGTTTAAGATATTTAACCGAAAAACGCGATTAATCTGTTTCCCTGTTATATCGGCGGCGGCGTTGTTCGGAAGCTTCCTGTCACCGTTTTCTACGTTCGGAGCGGCTACGCTTTCGCACAGTGTGCCCCTTGATACTGCGCAGTTTTATGAAAACGCCTTGCCTTTCGCCTTAATCGGATTTATAGCAGCAGCGGCGGCGGCAATGTTTATAAAAAAGGAATATTCCGATGCGGAACTTTCTCTCAAAAGCCGCCCTGAGCCTGTTTATATCGGCGTGTTTATATTACTTTTTATACTCTGTGTGTTGGCGGTAAATGGTATAATTGACACAATAGCGGCGTTCGCGAGTATATGTATTGTCGCCGTAATTTTAGAGCCCGCCCTTTTTAAAAAAGCAGACTATTGCGGGCTGATTTGTCTGTTTTTACTGTCAATAGCGGCATGGAATCTGATGCGCACACCACTGTTTGACCTTTCTGACAGCAATTTCTTATCGGTAGTTTTTGTAAAACAAATGATAGGGGACAATACCGCAATGTTCGCGTTCGGGCGCGGTGTTGCGCCCGACATGATTTTTAAAGCGATTCATATCGGTTCTGTAGGTTCATTAGCCGCAAGCCCCGTTAATCTTATTTCCTACGGACTTTATGTTACAAGCCCTCACGCTAAGCCGTTTTTGGGGCTTTTGAGTATTACGGTTTTTAACGCCGTCTTTACAGGTTTGATGATACTTTTCGGATTCATATTTGCGTAAAATGATAATAACAAAAACCGCCTGTCAAATCAACAGGCGGTTTGTTTTTTGAAATTCAGTTAAAATAGGGGAAATCCGACAAGCGTTTATTCGCTAAATCCATAAACCGCGTCCCGGGTTTGCCGTAATTCGCAAAAGGGTGAATTGAAATCCCGCCGCGAGGTGTGAAACGCCCTATAACCTCAATGTAACGCGGTTCCATCAGTTTTATCAGGTCTTTCATAATAATATTTACGCACTCTTCGTGGAAATCACCGTGATTGCGGAAACTGAAAAGGTAAAGTTTCAGCGACTTGCTCTCAACCATCATAACATCGGGGATATAATTAATCGTGATTTCGGCGAAATCGGGCTGTCCTGTAATGGGACAAAGGCTTGTGAATTCGGGGCAGTTGAATTTCACAAAATAGTCATTTTCGGGGTGTTTATTTATAAACGTCTCCAAAAGGGCAGGGGAGTAGTCGTCAGCGTATTTTGTATTGCCCGCGCCGAGGAGCGTTAAGCCGTCATTTTCGCGCATTATCGTTTACCTTTCTTTTTGCCGTTTGAGATAACACTCTTACCGCTCCGTAGTTCTTCAATGCGGTCACGGAGGTATGCCGCGTGTTCAAATTCGAGGATTTTCGCGGCATCTTTCATTTCAAGCGTGAGTTTTTCAATGAGTTTATGACGTTCGACCGCTGAATATTGTTTCTTTGCGGTATTTACAGCATCGTCTGTTTGGGATTTTGATGAAATTTCAAGTACATCGCGGACATCTTTAATAATTGTTTTCGGCGTAATACCGTGGTCTTCGTTATATTTTTGCTGAATAGTGCGGCGGCGTTCTGTCTCGGTGATACATTTTTCCATTGATTTCGTCACCGAGTCGGCGTACATAATAACTTGTCCGTGTTCATTCCGGGCGGCGCGCCCGACTGTCTGGATTAAGGCACTTTCAGAGCGCAAAAATCCCTCTTTGTCAGCATCCAAAATTGCCACAAGTGAAACCTCAGGCAGGTCAAGCCCCTCACGCAGAAGATTTATCCCGACAAGTACATCAAATTCACCCAAACGCAGGTCGCGTATGATTTCCATGCGCTCGATTGTATCTATATCGTGGTGGAGATAGCGAACGCGTATTTCGAGTTTTGAAAAATAATCCGTCAGGTCTTCCGCCATCTTTTTGGTTAAGGTTGTAACCAAAACGCGTTCGTTTTTTGCGGCGCGTTCTTTTATCGCGAAGATGAGGTCTTCTATCTGTCCGGCAACGGGTTTTACGATAATTTCGGGGTCTATAAGTCCTGTCGGGCGGATGATTTGCTCGACAATTTGTTCTGATTTTTCACGTTCAATAGGTCCGGGAGTTGCCGAAACGTAAATTACTTGGTAGAGTTTACTTAAGAATTCGTCGAAATTCAGCGGGCGGTTATCAAACGCCGACGGCAGTCTGAACCCGTAGTCGATTAACGTCTGTTTTCTGGCTCTGTCACCGGCATACATACCCCTGACTTGGGGGATGGATACGTGGCTTTCGTCCGCGATAAGCAGAAAATCCTCCGGGAAGTGGTCAAGGAGCGTATAGGGGGTACTGCCGGGGGCGCGGCGCGACAACACGCGTGAGTAGTTCTCAATGCCCTTACAGAAGCCTATTTCACGGAGCATCTCTATATCATAATGCGTGCGCTGTTCAATACGCTGTGCTTCTATCAGTAATCCGTTGTCGGTGAAATATTTTACGCGTTCTTCAAGCTCTTTTTCAAGGTCTGCTATTGAATCTTCAAGGTTTTCAGGTGAAACAACGTAGTGCGTAGCGGGATAAATCGCCGTATGAGCGAGTTCACAAATTACATCGCCTGTCAGTACTTTTATTTCGCTAATGCGTTCGATTTCATCGCCCCAAAATTCCACGCGAATGGCGTTTTCAGACGCACCGGCAGGGAAGATTTCGACGTTATCGCCCCTTACGCGAAATTTTGAACGCGTAAAGTTTATGTCATTGCGTTCATAATGCAAGAAAACAAGCTTTGATAGAAGCTCATCGCGGGGATATATCAGCCCTTTGCGCAGTGAAATTACCATTGTACGGTAATCAATCGGCGAGCCGAGCGAATATATACACGAAACAGATGCGACAATAATTACGTCGCGGCGTTCGGAGAGTGCTGACGTCGCAGAATGGCGGAGTTTGTCTATTTCATCATTGATACTGGAGTCTTTTTCAATATAACTGTCTGTCGAGGGCACATAAGCCTCAGGCTGATAGTAATCATAATACGAAACGAAATATTCAACGGCGTTTTCAGGGAAAAACTCTTTGAACTCCGAACAAAGCTGTGCCGCAAGGATTTTATTGTGCGCTAAAACGAGTGTCGGGCGATTTATCTGCTGTATGACATTCGCCATAGTAAATGTCTTGCCGGAGCCGGTTACACCGAGCAGGGTTTGTTCGTGCATACCCGATGAAAGCCCCGCCGTCAGCGCATTAACAGCGCGCCTTTGGTCATCACCGAGCGTAAAATCGCTGTGTAATTTAAAATAATCCATTATTAATCTCTAATATCTTATACTAATATGCATTAAAAAAATGAAATGAAGTGCGGGCGGGCGAGGGCGCCCGCCCCTACTACCCAGCACCAACTTAAACTTTACACTTATGAACTCATTGGATATTTTTTCTTGTATGTCGCTTGAAGTGAATATACAAAAAGGGTGAGTAAGACTTAATCGCGCAGCTTAGCAATTCCGCAGGGGGAGAGGGAGAGGGGGGTGTCGGGGGTGAGAGGGAGAGGGGGCGGCGGGGTAATACCGCCTCAGATAGCCGCCCCCTCTCCCTCTTGCCCCTGACAAGTTCATGCAAAC
>JAISHV010000053.1 GCA_031262495.1 Ruminococcus sp. | reverse complement strand
CTGTAAGCAAAATTGAACCAAATATTATAAGTTCCGTAATGATCAATAAAATCCGCGTCCTGCTGTAGTTTTACCCAATTGTTATACTCGCTGTGACCGCGGTCATCGTGCAACCGAATAATTTCATAAATTTCATCTAAATCATCAGATGTACAAAAATCTTTCAGGGCTTCACGTGCCATTACCGCGCCAAAACGTGCGTGCTCCGGCATACCTTTTGCAATATCATGAAACCACGCCGCGACTCTTAATATATCGTCATGTGAATTGTCATTCGGGAAGATTTTTTCACGCAAATGAATAGATAATTTTGCTGTGCGTTCCGAATGATAAAATGCATCGCCAAGACCACGGTCGGGGTGTTGGTATCTGTCGAGCATTAAATCTTCCATCACTCGCTTGATTTTATGTAAATCAATGGTGTTGCCGATTATCATAATTTCGCCCTCTATTTCATGAATCCCACTATCACAGATCTTACCCTTACAGTATACATCATAATTCCCAAAAAGTCAATCAAAAAATTTCAAAAACACCTTGACAACCGTATGTCATATTCAAAACTTTTTATAAAATTAAAGCAGGGAACCAAAATTCCCCGCTTTTTTTACGCTCAATTAGTTTTAAATTTTACAGGGATATGCAGATCCAATTGGTTTTCGCTTATACCTTCAGGCAAACCCAAATGATTGTGGTACACCCAATTCAGATGCTCCTCAAGACAACCGCACATGACCTCATCACCTTCAGGCGAAAGATCAAATGTGTATTTTTCGCTTTCATGCACCCATGCATCTAAATCGCCCCATTCGTGGAAATTGGGGATTGTTATCGTGTGAACGGCGTATAATCCGCCTTTGTATTGCTTTTTTACCAAAGGCTCGGGAATATCGAGTTCATCAGGGATTGTGATCCATACTTCGTACCCGTGGTATTGCCTGTCTTTTGACGGATTTGGGTGATTAAACCCAAACATTTTTGCGTCAGGTTTGATGTCGTACAAGTTAATATCTTTCATTATCTTGGCGACTACATCACTGACAGTTTCTTCGGGGTTTTCGCCGATGTAATGGAAAGACGCGACGGTTGACGGCGGAAGATGCACAATCCGTACATCTTTCAATTTTGACAAGTTTTCATTTGCTTGATTAAGCTCGCTCATAGTAATTTCCTCCTTGATTTTCGGTTTTGGGGCCGTAAGCGTGTCCGCAATCCCTATAATATCATCCGATAAAAAGTCAAGCTTTTTTCCAAGATGAACACTCTCCGATAACTTGTCCGTAAGCCTTCGAAGAATATCTCGAATTGTGGACAGGGCATTGATTTCTGTGTCGATTTCGGATATGTTTTTCATAAAAATGTCGAGAGCTTTTTTCGCGTCTTTATTCGTCAGGATTTCCGAAATGCTCTTTAAGGGTATACGGAGTTTGCGCAGGACGATAATCTGACGAATACGCGTAAGCGTTTCTTCTGAATAGACCCGATAAGCGTAATCGTTCGTGCGTTCGCTTTTTATCAACCCTACCTGCTCATAATAACGCAGTGCCCGGGTCGATAATCCAAGTTTCTTTGTCGCTTGTGTAATGTTTGTGTATTCCATTGCCTGTCCTCCTTTCAAGATTATTATAGGGTGCGACGTCGCGTCAAAGTCAAGGGGTAATTGAAAAGTTTACGAAATGTTCATATAATAGTATAATCGAAAAAAAGTCAAATGTCAACCCTATATAACAAAACCGGCGGGTAAAGTTCAATTTCACCCGCCGATTAACGCTATTTAGCCACGTAAACAAAATTATCTAAATAGTTACACTCATATGTTTAGTAGATTTAGAAACTCTGAAATTTGCCGACGTAAGGCTGTAATGAGATTTTATTGATTGACAGCGAAGCTGTCAAATTCTATCCTCTGTAGTTGCGTAGCAACTACGCCTCTCGCCTCTGTCTTCTGTGTTGACAACTTTTGCGTTATAATATTAAAAACATAATAATTATAATTTCGATAATAACAAACGGAAATGACATTGTACTGAAAAATGTCAGAAGAGTGAAGATAAGCGGTCTGTTTATGCAATTTGCTTTTGTCAGAACTATGTCATTATAGTTTATATTGAAAAAGAGCAAGGCAAAACTGAATATTAAAAATGTCACCATGGAATTTAGATAAAATGCAGCTAAACTAAGTAATACAATTTCAGTTACGTAAAACATGATGAGAAGTAAAGCCAAATATAATTTTCTCGTCTTTTTTATAACGCTTATGTTTTTGGTTTTCACTTTTAAAAGTATGAATAATGCTATCGCGATTAAAATTATGAACGCTTCAATGTAAAATGGTATGTAAAATTCATTTTCAATGATTAAAAACATTGAAATTTCTATTCGGAGAATAATCAATAAATCAAAAAGTGCTTTTGCAAAAATATTTTTTTCTGTGATATTATCCATTACTGTATCAAATTTACGCATTATGAATTCATATAGAACAAACAATAACAAAAATATTGAGATAACTATAGGAAAAACATAAAATTCCCGGGCACTTAATAAAAATTCACCGAGCAAAAAAAATGATGCAATGGAAAAACCAATCAGTAAAATCGGATGTATAATCTTTGATATCATATCGTTCTTGAGAACAGTGCCGATTGTGGATTCGAGGGTTTGTGTTCCTTCGTGGGTCATTTCTATTTCGCTCCTTTTGAAATAGTTCTGAAATTGATGATATTCCCGTCCGGGTCACGGAATTGGAAAGAACGCGCTCCCCACTGGTGTGTCGTCGGTTCGTTGAGTGGCGTCGCTCCGAGATCAAGGACGCGAGCGTACTCCGCGTCCACATCATCAACGTTAAAGCAAATTATCGTGTTGTCGGAAGCTTTACAGTTCAAATAAGAGAAAACCGAATCACCATCAGCAATATCTGCCGCATCAATAGTCAGCGATAATCCGCCTATATTGACGGAGGAATGGTATTCGCTCTTTTCGCTTGCAGTTGCGTCAAATAGTTTCTCGTAGAAGTCTACGAGATTCAATACATTTTTGCTTATTAAGCATAAATCGGTGAATTGTGCGGTTATTTTTAAACCCTCCAAATCTTTACTTAAAGCAGATAATTCCTCCCGCACCATATTCAAGTATGTGCGTATTCCGTCTTCCTCGTGTTGACGATATGTAAAATTATTTGCATCTGCTACGGCAAGCGCAAGTTCATGAAAGAGGTCGCACATTACATCAATTGAACGCCATACATCACCGTAGTCGCTGCCGGAGTATGTTTCCCGATAGCGTTCGTACAAATCAGGTGGTAGCAGTTTTCGATAATAATTACCGTACTTGCCTGTCGATAAATCATACCCGCGTTTTGAGCCGATAAACCAATCAATCATATCGTGCATTTCGTTACGGACATAATGAAGCTGTAACATGACATAACCCAGTTCATCACGAACAATACTCTTTGCGGCATTGTTCTGACACCACCAAAAGTCATTACAACACGAGAAAAAATCTATTTCCGACGGCGGCTTTATATGCCACATTGCTTCGTTTACCGAGGCTTTAACAGGAACCATTCCGGTTCCGTTGTCCTTATCAAGCAAAATAATACCGGGTTCGTGTCCGCCGTCGTCGGAGTAAATATATTTATCAAATTCAAGGTCAATACGAACGCCGTCGGGGAAAATCATCATATAGTTAAAGTTGCCGTTAGATGTACTCTGACCTTTCGGGCGCATTGCCGCCGGCATTTGCATAATAAGCGGTTCGCCGAATTTCGCGATTACCCATTCCGGGTGATTATAAAACGGTTCTATATCATGCACAAAATACACTATATCATAGTCCTGATATTGGTCTTTACTTACGCTCGGATTAGCACGGCTACCCTCCATCAAAACGGCTCGAATCCGCTCGTCCGATCTTGCCACTCCGAGAATTAGGTCGAATACTTCTTGTTCGGCTCTCATAAATACAACCCCAACTCCAATCTTACTTCATAGTTTTCTATATCTTTGTTACCATAACACGAGCGGTCAAAACCGAAAAATCAGAAGCCTTGCGATCTATAAAAAGCAATAGCATTCTCATTGCAGGTCTGTGTTTCAAGAATAATCGCATGACATTTTATTTCATTTGCTTTTTTCTTTGCAAAGTCCATCCTTTTTTACGTAAATACTCGTGTAAAGCATCGTTAAATAATTTTTCTGCATATCCTGCAATTTGTGATTGTGTTAATTCTAACGAATCTAAAATATTATCTTTAATCGTACTCATAATTCTTCTCTCCTATAATTTATAATAAAACTGGTTATTAATCCGAAACCGACTCTATCGCTAATATTTATATAACTATCAATACCATCATAATAATGTATGTATGATTTATACTTGCTATCAGGATCGCGAAGCGTAAAAGCATCCCCTAATTTCGCAGTGACATTATCAATCGAATCGCCAAAAGTTAATCCGTTAATTACTATTGTGTTTGGAAATCTGTAAGCTTCGTCAGGGCTACCTCCGATCATCAACTGAGATATGGGCATATCATCTAATGGAGCATCTTCCGATTCCACATCCTCTATCGTAAAGAAACAATAGTCTTCACCGTTAACCAATAACTCACCTTTCATCATTTTGAGTTCTTCAAGATAAGTCGTTCTACCAATACTGAATTCAGATGGGAATTGTGAAAGTGTTAATGGGAAAGTAGCTTTTTGACCGCCGATATACGTCACCTCATTCAAAAGCTCCAGCGTCCACCCGTCCTCCGGCGGGTCTATAGTCTTGTATTCTATGGGAGCTTCGGTCTCTGCTTCCGTCAAAGCTTCTGTCTGAATAGTATCGTCCATCTGACTTGTCACAACTATGTCTTCATCAATTAAGTCCTCTGCGTTAACTTTGAATAACTCCGGCGACCCACAAGCCGACAAACTCACAGTCAAAATCGCGGCGGACATCAAAGCTAAAAATTGGTTTTTCTTTTTCGTAAAAAACACTCCTTTTTCAAAATATAAAAAACTCCGCTTAACATACAAAAGCGGAGCTATCTTCAATAATAAAATTTTGAAAAAATAAAAGTTTTATATAAAGAACACGAATAAGCGCTCTTTATAAGCATTTTTGATGATTTTTCAGTGTACAAAGAAACGAGGTTAAATAGCGGGTCATTCATTTTAAATATTCCAAAGATAAAATATAACGAAAGAATTAACGGCGAGAATTAAATGCTACTATTTATATACTATTCAAAGTCAACCCAATCGTAATTCAAATTATCCTCTTTCTTTTATACTTTCCGTTCTGCTTTCCGCTTCTTTTTATCCTCATACATACGCTCGTCGGCGAGGTTGAATGCTTCTTCGTAGGAGGCGGCGGGGGATGTAAGTTCAGCGGAGCCCCATGAGACTGAGGGGTTGCCGACGATGTCGTCGTGGATTACCGCCAATGCGGCGTTTATGTTTTCGATAAAACGATCTGCTGCACGCTGACCGCCGCCCGGGAACAGGAGCACTAATTCATCGCCGCCTGTTCGTGCCACAAATGTGCCGTAGGGTACAACATTCAGTATTTCTTCACTGACAATTTGAAGCAGTCTGTCTCCGGCATTGTGCCCGCGTGTATCGTTTATGAGTTTGAGGAAATTCACATCGCCGTCGGCGATGCCCAAAGGCATATTTGCCGCTGTACAATATGAATCCACGCGTGCAAGATATGCATTTCTGTTTTGAAGCCCCGTGAGTTTATCTACAAAAGCGGCGGCTTCATAGCTGTTTATAAGCCCGTAGAGTTTGCCTATGCCTGAGGAGAACTTATCTTCGTAGGTTTTAAGGAAAATATCCGCACGAATGATATAACAATCATCATGTTCACTTTCGCCGCAAGCAAGCATATCCCCGGGAATACCGAAAAAGTAACGTTCTTTGTCCCAATCGGTAAACACTTTAGTATATCGGGTAAGCTTCTTGGCGCGAATAACTTTTCCGCCCGACGGCATACATAAACGCGCATATTTTTTAACTTCCATGCGTTCGCCGCTGTTTCGGTTTATAATAACCGCACTGTATTCCGATTCTATATCATAAACGCCCTCAAGCTCTTTATAAGTAGCACGGAAACGTTCCGTTTTAATCGGGTAAATTTCACCGTCAACGCCGATCATTAAATATGTATCATCAGCAGAAAGTGTTTCAATATCCCCTTCAAGTGTACGAATGACAAGCGGCGTACCGGCAACGTAAAAATCAGTTGTACGGCAGAACCCCAGCGGTATCGGCGTTTTTATGTATTTGCCCATCTCCGAAAAATCCATCTCGGAGGTGAATTTCAGCTGTTCATTTTGGATTTGAGCGAAACGTGCACCGCGCTCACCGCAGAAAACTAAATCGCAATCCGAAACATAATCTGAACACTTTTTGCGGATATAAATCTCCGGTGTAATTACATCAAATTCATGAGTCAAAACTTTTGTGAATTTTTGGAGCGAAAGTGTACATGAAGCCGAATGAATTGACCCGCGAATCCGCCCGCACCCGCCTGTGAGGAAACTTAAAATTTCATCCGCCATTATCTCGCGGACATCTGAACGGGCTGAAATAATAATATTCTCGCCGTTTTGCACCCACACGAGCGACACGTCACAAGCTCCCACTGAAAAAACAGTATCATTGATTATTGAAATATCCGCCGGTGTTACATTTTCAGCTTTAAAGAGAGTAACCAGTGCTTTCGTCGGGGTAGTAAAATTCTCAGAATTTGATAGAATTTTGCCCATTTTATTCCATATACCACCCTTATAAAATGACTCAACATCTGTTTGATAAATAGCCTCGGCGGCTTCTGCATAACGCGCACCGAAATCCGAAATATCAAGTTCAAACGGATGAGCACATTCCCTTAAGGCATTTGATGAGCAATAAAACCCGATAAACACCGCCTCAAGCATCTTATCGGTAAAAATTTTATCCTCACGGAGGGATTTATACACGGTAACAGAATAAGACGAAAAATCCATTAAAAAATCTTCGTCAAACTCAATCTTATACAATTCGTCATTATCTTCATAATCAGAAGAAGAAACAATGCCGAAATAATCTGCCGCACTTTTTGCCGACCCGGTAAGTGTAAACCCATCAAAATCAATCAGACATTCATCTCCGGAGTCGTTTACGTATAATTTAAGAGCCTGTGCCGCGCAAATCATATCCGCATCGGGAGTTGTGTGCATTCTTATAACATTCATAAAATCACCTATTAAGAAAAAACTTCACTTTAATTATAACACAAACTATTAAATAATTCAATAATTATTTTTAAATTTACACAACAATAACAAGTTGACATTTTAAAAAAAATATGTTATACTATTTTTAGAAAATGTAATATGGGAAAGTGTTTCAATGAATGATTTTGACCTGATTAAACAGGTTTTGGGCAAATTTTTCAATAATTTGAATAATCGCCAGCTTGAAGCTGTTTTAACAATACGCGGACCGGTATTGATTTTAGCCGGAGCAGGCAGCGGAAAAACCACAGCAATAATAAACCGTATTGCGAATATGGTTTTATTCGGTGATGCCGTCTCCGCTGACGCTTCACATAATTTTTCAGAAGACGACAGAGCATTTTTACAGGGTTACAGCGGTGAAAAAGACCCCGAAACTATGAGCCATCTGCGTGATTTAATTGCATTCGCGCCTGTGAAACCGTGGAACATCTTAGCCGTTACGTTCACAAACAAAGCCGCCGGTGAAATGCGCGAACGCCTCGAACGTATGCTCGGAGAGGACGGGCTTTCTGTCCATGCCTCAACGTTTCACTCGGCTTGTATCAGAATTCTTCGCGCCGAGAATATCGCGGCAGGGCTGCCCCGGTCTTTTTCCGTCTATGACGCTGACGACTCCCTGCGGGCGATAAAAACGTGTATAAGCGACCTTGAAATTGATGAGAAGGTTGTGTCTGCCAAAGCCGCACAGAACGCAATATCACGCGCTAAAGACAAACTTTTGGGTGTTACGGAATATCAGGCATACATTCAAAACAGAGCCTCAAAATTTGATACTTATTATTACGAGTCAATATCAAAAATATATTTTCGCTATACTGAAAAACTGCGGACAGCGGGAGCTGTGGATTTTGATGACATTATTATGGTAACTGTTAAATTACTTCAAGAAAACCCCGAAGTTTTAAGAAAATACCAAAATCGTTATAAATACATAACCGTAGATGAATATCAAGACACCAATATAGCGCAATTCAAACTTATCGAACTGCTTTCAGGGGAAACCGAAAATATCTGTGTTGTAGGTGACGATGACCAGTCAATATATAAATTCCGCGGCGCAACTATTGAAAATATCTTGGGGTTTGAAGCCCACTTCAAAGGCGCGAAAGTCATTAAGCTTGAACAGAATTACCGCTCAACATCACTTATTTTGGGTGCTGCAAATTCGGTAATCAGCTGTAATAAAGCCCGAAAGAATAAAACGCTGTGGACTGCCCTCGGTGACGGTGAACCCCCTGAGATTGTGAAATTCCGCGATTCGCGGGGTGAAAGTGACTTTATCGCTCAGACTGTCAAAGACGGCGTAAAGAGCGGCAAAAACTATAACGACTTTGCTGTTTTATATCGTGCGAACTCCCAGTCGGCGGCTGTTGAGCGCGCTTTATCCGCAAATAAAATCCCCTATCGGATTATAGGCGGGCTTAGATTTTTTGACAGAAAAGAAATCAAAGATGTTTTAGCATATATGTCACTTGTTGTCAATCCGTTTGATATAGTACATTTCAGCCGAATAATAAATGAGCCCAAACGCGGTATCGGTGATACTACCGTATCGGCGATTGAGGATATCGCTTTCGGACTTGGGATTTCGCCTATTGAAGTATGTAAAGAAGCTGATACATATGTTTCCTTACTGAAAAAAGCGCCGCAGCTCAAAGCTTTTCACAAGATGTACGAAGAACTCGTTTCCTTGAATGAGGAATTACCCCTTGATGAATTCTACACTAAATTACTTGAAGTAACAGGTTATAAAGACAGCCTTAAAAACTGTAAAGAAAGCAAAAGGGAAGAAAACGAAGCCCGTCTTGAAAATATTGAGGAACTCCTCTCGGAAATAAAACATTTCCTTGAACAGGAAGAAGGGTCGGAAAATGCCCTCGCCGCATTTTTAGAGGGTGTAACTCTATTTACGGATACCGATAAATATGTTTCAGGCGACGAAACTGTGAATCTTCTGACGATTCATTCTGCAAAAGGGCTTGAGTGGGATACAGTCTTTGTCGTCGGTGTTGAAGAAGGGATTTTCCCGTCACAGCGCAGTATGGAAAGTACGGAGTCGATTGAAGAAGAACGCCGTTTGGCATATGTCGCCATAACACGTGCGCGCCGCCGATTATTCTTAACTCACGCATCAGAACGTATGTATTTCGGGCGCACAAACAGAAATCCCCTATCGCGTTTTGCTAAAGAGATTGATGAAGATTACGTTAAAAAGACCGACAATACAGTCAAAACCACAATAATTTCAGATGAACAAAAAAAGGCTTTGTTTCCTGAATCCCAAAGAGAAAACCCCATATTGAACGCGAAGCGTTCAAACTCTGACCTCTCACTTCTAACATCTAACCTCTATATTGGTGCTCGCGTATTACACCCTGTTTTCGGTGAAGGTATGATTATTTCTAAAACAGATGTTGCAAAAGACTGTATGCTTGAAATTTCATTTGATACTGTCGGCACAAAAAAGGTTATGGCGAAATACGCTAAAATCACCAAAATATAATTTTTTCGCATTTTAAAGGAAACTTTATGAAAGGCTATCGCATAAGCTTTTTAAGGCACGGGAAAACCTCTGCAAACGAAGACGGTATCTATATCGGACGGACGGATTACCCCTTGTCTGAAACAGGGCGCAATGAACTGACGGAAAAATTTAAGACGATGAATTACCCGACTGTAGGGCGCGTTTACAGCAGCCCCTTAAGGCGCTCTTTAGAGACCGCCGAAATTCTGTTTCCGAATACGGGCATAATGATAGCAGATGACTTAACGGAGATGGATTTCGGGGTGTTTGAGGGTATTTCGGGCAAAGAACTTGCAGAACTTGACAGTTTTAAACAATGGATATGCGGAGGAATTGACAGCAGACCGCCGAACGGCGAATCGGGACGTGAAGTTTTAACGCGCTGTTTGTCCGCTGTGAATTCAATTGTGCTTAATATGATGAATGACGGTATCACTCACGCGGGTGTAATAACCCACGCCGGAATTATTTCAAACATTTTGGGAGCAATGGGCATACCGCGTTATAAACCTATTGAACTCGGCTCTGATTTCGGCGAAGGCTATGAAGTTCTTGTGACCGCTATGATGTGGCAAAACACCGGTACATTTGAACTGTTAGGGAAAATCCCCGGGGATTTCGGACTTTCAGAAGAAGAAGAAGATTTTAAGTTTTCAGAAGATGAAAATTTTGACTTTTCAAAAGAAGATGATTAAGCTTTTTAACTAAAGATGAACTTGATAAATTTCTATTGCTGATATCTATGCTATACGAAAAAAATGAATTCTAAAAATCTTCTTACTCATCAAAAAAACGTAATCGAAAAAAATTATGAACAGTAAATTACCCATTAAAAATGCATATTCATTGCTTGACGGGACATATTGCAGGCAGCTTTTGGTGTTTATGTTTAAATTTGCATTTGTCTTTGCTGCATTTTCGGGGGCTTTGTTGATTTATATTCTTATTCCCGTAACAAAATCCGCTGTAATTTGCGCCGCTGTGTTTTTAATCATCAGCCGAGCACTCTACACTCCTTTTCGCTACAGCGAAGGATGGGTCTATTCGGAAGCAGTAGGCGGCGATAATGTTCCCGTAAAAGCCTTTTTCGGCGGATATAACGGCTTAAAACGCGTTTTCCGTGCATATGCCGTTTGGGGATTTGAACTGTTTTTTAAACTGATCGGAGCTTTGCCGTTTTTATTAATAATCGCGGTTCAGGTGTTTTTAGCCGACGGCATACTCGTTTCAAGCGACAGTACCCTCAGCCGCATATTAATTATAGCCGGATTTATATTCTCTTTGGGTGCTTTATTTCTTCTTTATACGGCGTATTTTCTTCGCTTTTGTATGGTGAAATTCATAATGTCAAAAATGTCCTCTCTGTCACCGTTCGCTGTTGTAATTGAAAGCTTTAAACTCACCAAAGGCAAAGAAGAATTCTTACTGAAAGTATTTTTATCTCTCATTCCGATGTATCTTGCAAGCATCGGTATTGTTACTTGCGGTTTTACTTTTACCGTAATGAATATGACTTACGCTACTGCAACAGAGATGATTTTAAACGATATTTATAACAATAATATTACAATTTAGTCTTTTAAAATTAACTAAAAATCATACTTGAGTGTCCCACAGGTTTTGCGGGATTTTTGCTGATTTTTGGTGACTTATTTTTACGCAAAAAACCTGATGAATATTGTTGACAAACGCAATTAAATATAGTATAATCATTAAGTGAATTAGATTTTTACGGAGTTGATGTAAACCCTATGGATTCTGTTATACCTGACAGTATTCTGTTATTGACACTGTTTTTACTGACTTTTGTGCTTTCGGCATTTTTCACAGCCGCTGAAACGGCTATTACAGAATTCCCCAATTCAAAACTCAAACAGTTTGCGGGCGAACAGGGAAACAGGAAGATACTGTATAATCTCACTGAATCCCCATCGGAGATGCTCTCGTTATTCGCGCTTATCAGAGCGATAACTGTTGTTCTGCTCTATATTTGCGCGGCGGGTATAATGAATAAACTGCCGTTTTATCAGATTTGGGCGATTATTGCCGCTGTGGTTATCCGTTTTATTTTCTGTGACGGATTACCCAAACGGATAGTTTTATCGGGCGACAGTGATGCGTTTGCATTAACGGCGGCAGGAGCTGTCAGAGTGACAATAGTTATTATGATGCCGCTCCTAATCATAAATAAATATGCCGTGAAACTCTTTTCGGCGGTTTTACGCCTCAAAAAACTTTCAGACCGCGAAATTGTCACCGAAGAAGAAATAATGATGATGGTCGATGCCGGAAACGAAACAGGTTCTATTGAAGAATCACAGGCAGAGATGATCTCAAATATCTTTGAGTTTTCCGATACCCCCGTTTCCGATGTAATGACCCACCGCACAGGGGTTATAGCCGTTAACGCCGACACAGGCGTGAGAGAAATTGTAAAAAAAGCCATTGACAGCGGTTTTTCAAGACTGCCGCTGTGTATAAATGACATTGACCATATTTACGGTATTATTTGCGTAAAGGATTTACTGACACTCGTCGGGAGCGGAGAAATTTCTGAAAATGTCAAAGCAGAGAGTTTTTTCCGCGAAACGATATTCTTGCCCGAATCGGCTGACTGCCGCAATGCTTTCAGGCGCATGACCGAGAAAAAAATGCAGATGGCAGTTGTTATGGATGAATACGGGGGTACCGCCGGGATTGTTACGCTTGAAGACCTTATTGAAACCATTGTCGGAAATATCCAAGACGAATATGACGACGAGCGCGAGAATATAGTAAAAATTTCCGATGACGTATTTATTATCGACGGTTTGGCATCGCCCGATGATGTTTTCCCGGTTTTAGGTCTTGTCTTGCCGGAAGAAAATGAATATGACACAATGTCGGCGTTTTTGATTGATATTTCAGGGAAGATACCCGAAAAAAACGAAAAATGCTTCACAGAATACGGGAAATTCCGTTTTACATCACTGGCAACAAAAGATACACTCATTACAAGGCTTAAAGCTGAAAAATTAAGCGAATGAAAATTGTATATATAATAACGAACATTAAAATAATACTAATATGCATTTAAAGAATTGATTGAATTTTCTCCGAAAAACGGGCGACCGAGGGCGGTCGCCCCTACAGACCAAAATAAAATACAATTTGTAGGGGCGGGCGCCCCCGCCCGCCCGCACATCATTTCATTTTTTTATTGCATATTATTATAAAAGGAATAATAAGGAGAGTATAAATGAAGAAAAAGCTGACCGCTCTGATTGCTTTATTGTTAGCCGCAACAATGGGACTCACGTCATGTAAAAGCATTGACGATGCAAACCTAAATGAAACAACTACCACATCTGCACCTATAACAATTACAAAAATGACACAACCTACCACAGCCGAAACGACAATGCCGACACCGCCTCCTGTTACAACAACCACGACAGCCGAAACCACGACCGAAACTCCGACTGAACCGACAGAAGCTACAGAATCGACTGAAACGTCCGAAACAGCCGATACATCAGCAGAGACTTCAAGCGAAGCAACTTCCGCGACAACCGCAGAAACTACTGTTGCGTTGACGGACATAACTATTGCTCTGCCGTGGAAAGAGACCATTGTCAATAAGTCAATGGTATTAAACCAGACGTGCAATTCCCGCGAACAGGCTATTATCGGCTCAACAGTTGTTAAAGAATACGAAGAAGGCACTGTCGTAAATGTTACGGCTCTGACAGATACCGGTTACTATAAACTCGCCGACGGTTCATTTATCCATTCGGATTATCTTGATGCCGCAGGCGAACCTGCTGCTGTCACAACAGCCGCAAGCCGCCCTGCCGTAACAACAGCGCAAACTCAAGCGGTTGATACAAGCCTTATTAATACCGAATACAATGTTAAATATACCGACAGATATTTCTGGGATGAACTGACAGCAGATGAACAAACCCTTTATAAGAACATTGTTAAAGCCGCAACAAACTATGATGAAAACAGAATTGACTGTCCGCCGTCTCTTAATTCACAGGATAAAAACAAAGTATATTTCATCGTATTTAACTCTGAACCTCAGCTTTTCTGGCTTGATACATATGCTAATGTTTCGCCTATGAGTATTTCGCTTAATTTCACATTGTCAAAGAGCGAAATTTCATCTGTTCAAAAAGAAATCAACGCAAACGTCAAAGAAATTATGAGTGTCGCCGCACAATACACCAACCCCATTAATAAACTCAAAATCTTCTATGATTGGATAATCCTCAATAATGACTTCTTGCTTCAAGGCACAGCGGCGACTTGCGGCATTGAAAACGGCTTGCGCCCGAATTCCGACGGTATTCAGTGCAACGGTTACGCTAAAACTATGACTTACCTCTGCGATTTAGCGGGGATTGAATGTCTGACTATCCCGGGCGAAAACTGGGAAGGCTCTACCCACGCATGGAACAAGGTAAAAATAAACAACTCATGGTATAACGTAGATGCTACATGGGGCGACCCCTATGATGAGCAGCAAGCCGGACACGATTACCTCCGTAATCTCTTCTTCTTAGTCCCCGACGCGTGGATAGCAGATACACACGTTTTAGAGAACTCAAAAGTTTTCAACAACGGCGATGTAGTTAAATACTACGACGCTCCGAAATGTACAAAATCAGACCTCAACTACTACAAACTGTTCAGCAAAGAATACAGTGACTTAGACACAGCATACGCAGGTATCACAGCAGCCGTGAAAACCGCTGTAGAAAAGGGCGATACTGTTGCGGAAATCAGAGTTACAGATGCTGAAATCTACGAAACACTCTACTCGTCAAGCTACGCTACTGCAATTCAGAAATACGCCAAAGGGCTTGACACATCAGTTGACCGCCTGTCACGCAGACAAAAATATAATGCCGGTGTGTTAGTGGTTCAGTATAACATTGTGTATAAATAAATGTAAACCTAAAGATATTATACATTTTTATCAAAAAGTTTAAAAAGGTAAAAAATGATTAAGAAAAGATTAACGGCGATTGTTGCAGCACTGCTGATGGTTTTCGCCATAGCCGGCTGTAACAAGGAAACCGAAACGGCTTCAACAGATGCGCTTGTGCCTAATGTGATTACTTCAACGGACACATCCGCAACTACAACACCTGCCATAACAGACGCGAACGGACAAACATATTCATCTGTAGAAACGCTCTCAAGCGAAGAATTGCAGTCACAGATTAATGATGTCATGACGGCTTCTTTCACCTCGGCAACAGAGGTTTTAAAACAAGAGGAAGGCGTTCGCGAATCAAAAGACAGATATGCTTATAATACGCTGACGGATGATGAGAAACTGCTTTACGATTTAATCGTTCAGCAAGCCGAAACGCTCTCAATAAAAGTCGCAAATGCTGAAATTCTTGTTCCGAAAGAGACATGGGACAAGGTTTACTGTATGGTTTATAACCAAGAACCTCAGCTGTTTTGGCTTTCGCCGAAACTTCAAAGAGTCGGCAGACTGTATTACCGTACGTCAGACCCCGAAATGATTAAATCCATGCAGGCTGAAATTGACACAACGGTAAACAAACTGCTTGCCGAAATGAACGGAATGAGCGACTATGAAAAACTTGACTATATAAATACCTATCTGTCGCTTAATTCAACCTTCCAGCTCGGTCACGAAACAGAAGACCAAATCCTTTATAATTCGACTATCTATAACGCATTCGCCGGCGGAACATCTGAACAGGGCGATATTCAATGCGTAGGCTATGCTCATGCGGTTCAGTATCTTTGTGACAGAATAGGCATAAACTCTATGGTTATAACAGGCGTAACCTCAACAGGCGAATCCCACGCGTGGAATGTTTTAAGCGTTGACGGTCAGTGGTATAACTATGATGTGACTTGGGATGACCCTATATTTGAGATACCGAATTATAAAAATGTGCGCCATATGTATATGCTCGTACCCGACAGCTGGATTTTAGACAAGACACATTTTTCACAGAATATGAAGTTTTACAGCACCGGCGAATCGTTCAAATTCTTTGACGTACCGCAGTGTACTTCAACCGACATGAACTGGTTCAAACAAGAGGGAATGATTTTCTCCGACAGCACCGCGGCTGTGTCCGAACTCACAAAACAACTTGACAATGCCGCCGCGAACGGTCTTCGTACAACCGAAATAATGTGCGCTGATAAAACAGTTTACGATAAAGTCCGCACCGAACTCAGTACAATGCAGAATTCACTGAAAAGTAAATACAGCAATGTCAAAGGTTTATCGGACAAATGCAACGAGGCTATGCTCGTAGTCGAATTAGATGTTATTTACAATTAATTCTTCAAACAAAACAGGGTGCAGAATACGGATACTGATGTGTTCTGTATTCTGTATCCTGTTATACGTATTAACAGGGTGTACAGAAATTACAGGCGGCAAAACGACTCAGCCGGAAATCCGCATAATCGGTCAGGATATTGTCACTGAGAACACCGATAATACTGTTTACTTATCCCTTGACGATGCCGAAAAGAGTGCCTATAAAGCAATAGTTGAGGCGGCGGGAACGTTTTCCGAAATAGTTCAGTTTGACAGTCCGCTTACAAAAGAGCAGATTATCAAGGTATTTTCTCTCGTTTATACACAGGAGAACACGATTTTTTGGCTGAGTTCTTTAGCCTCGCCGCGTGAAAACGGCATAAAGCTGAACTTCCGTTACAGCAAAGAAGACACTAAATTTATGCAGGATAAGCTGTCGCAAACCGCTTCAATAATACTTACAGGTATGAAAAGCGACCTTGACGACTACGGGAAGATTAAATATATCCACGATTATATCGTCTTAAACTGTGATTTTACCGAAAGCGGTGAAAACGCAAATTCAGCATACGGCGTTTTGATTGATAAAAAGGCGCAATGTGAAGGTTATGCATTTACATTCGCGTATTTGGCAAAAAAAGCGGGACTAAACTGCGTCACTGTAACAGGCACTACCGCAGACGGTGCTACTCACGCGTGGAACAAAGTAGAAGCTGACGGAAACTTTTATAATATAGATTGCACATGGGACGACCCGCAGTTGTCGTATACAAACCCGGGTTATATACGTTATCTTTATATGTTAGTCCCCGACCGTGATATAATTAATATTACGCATTTCCCGAATGAACTGTTTAAAGCACCTGACTGTACGGCGTTTTCGCAGAACTACTTCACAAAAGAAGGGCTGCTTTTTGGCAATGCAGATGCGGCAATCAAGACTCTTACAACACAGATTCAAACCTGTACCGTAAATAAAAAAACCGAATGTGAAATCAGAATGGACACACAGGCGGCATTTGACGAAGTCCTCTACAGGCTTTTTGAAAAAAACGAACTCTCAACCATTATTGAAACAATTAACAAACAGTCGGCTTTTGCAATAACCGGTGTACATAATTCACATAACGAACAATTAATGACGGTTCATTTATCGCTTGAATTTTGATTTTTAAAACGGGAGGTAACATCTGATGAAGAAAAAATTTTTCGCAAGTTTTTTGCGGCTTTCGTTGGTGTGCCTTCTTGCTTTTTCTGCTTTCACCGGTTGTACAGCATATGATGCCGATGATTATATAAATCTTCCGTCAGTGCCGACGAAAACAGTTACCGAAGAAGTTCTTGAGCCTATTATCTTTTCGACTGCCCCTATATCGGTTATAGTTCCCGAAGTGACAACGCCTGTTACAACAACTATACCGAATATTTCTGTTACAACGCGGCTTGTTGACCTTTTTGCGCCTGTACCTATTGATGAATATCAAGGTATTATCTCATCTACATCACCGGCAGTTACGTCTGCTGACGTAACAGTACAAGTTCCCGATTCGCTGTCTGAAACCTTTGCCGCTTCGGAAATTACGGTTTCTGATTCGGATATTCTTACAGCTAATATAAATTTGCCGCTCCAGTATAATTCACTGACGCAAACACAAAAAGAGTTACTGCTCCTCCTTTGTAGCAAAGTTTCGTCACTGCCGCTTGAAGTCGTGGAATTCCCCGCTGATTCCGGGTATACCGAACAGGATTTTGAGATTGTCTATGAAATGCTCATAAGCTATCTGCCCTCATTATGGTATCTTTCGGACGAGTATATTAAACACATCAATACAACAACACAATATTTAGCCGGCATAACCATGACATATAAAGATACACCCGCACGAATAACCGGAATGGCTGAAAAAATCGACGCCGAAACAGAAAAGGTTTTAGCCGGTATAAGCGGCATGACCGACTACGAAAAGGTTATAACCTTTTTTGAATATCTATGCGATAACATAACCTATGATAACGATGAAACTTCCCCCTACTGCTATACAATTTACGGGGCGTTTATTACGCGAAAAGCAAACTGTCAAGGGTATGCTAACGCCTTAAAACTGCTGTGCAATAAATCGGGGATTGAATGTTATACCGTACCGGGCGAAGACAAGGAAGGTGCGGGACATATGTGGAATATCGTAAAACTTGACGGTAACTGGTATGTTGTCGATGCTACATACACAGACGGCGGCACATATAAACGCTATGACTACTGTCTGACTACAACCGAAAAAATGGCTGCACTTTACACTATTATCGACGACCGAGTAGTTTTCCCCGAATGTAATTCGATAGCGGATAACTATTATGTCAGAAGCGGACTTTATGCAACAAACGTAACCGAAGCCGTAAGCATACTCTCGCGTGAAATTTCAAAAGCCGCCAAAAATAAAACATACAGTCTGCAAATTATGTGTGATTCACAAGAAACTTTTGATGCTGTATGCGCACGGGTTTTTAATCCTGAAAGTTCTGATAATCTGTTTGAATTAATAAAACGTTCAAACGCCGAAAATACAGCACAAATAAGCGAAGACCCTGTTTCATACAGTGCTTCGGATAAGACATATGTTATAAGAGTTTTTTTAGATTACGCTGATTAACAGAAAATTTTCTGAAAATTTTTATGACTTAAAACTTTGCCCACAAAAAAAATATAGTATGATTAACAAAAAGAACAAACAATTTAATCTGATTACGGCGTTTTTTTCAGCGTTCGTTATTTTACTGTCGGGGTGCAGCACGGACGCGGACGCAGAACAGTCCGCAACCGAAACTTCACCGAGTATTCGCGTAATTTCCGACGGCACTCTGTCAGAAGATGTAAAACAAGCCGCTGAATATGCAACCTTTTATATCCCCGAAAAAATGGTTACACCATACGGCAGTGCATTTTTAATGGACAACGAGAAGGATTTATATGAGAGCCTCAAAAATGTTATAGGGAATTTTGAGCCCGAAAGCTTTTTAGAGATAGATGCAAACACGTATTCAAAGATTTTAGATCTCCTAAGGATAGAGGAACTCTCATACAGTCATGTTTCGTCTCAAAAAGTCGGCGATTATGTTATGACAGAGGGGAAATTTAAAGTCAACTTCGAGTATAATTTTACGCCCGAAGAAATGACCCGAATGAATATCGCCGCCGAAAAACGCGCCGCAGAAATTATGAACGGCGTAACAGACGATATGAACGAATATGAAACTATAAAATATCTCCACGATACGATTTTACAAAATTGCGTTTCAGATACGACAGACCCGTATACAGCAACGATTTACGGTGCTTTGGTGAACGGCGCGGCTTTATGTGAGGGGTATTCAAAAGCATTTTCTTATTTATGCAACTTAGCGGGCATTGAGAATATAATTATAGTAGGCTCAACAGTTGACGGCGAAACTTATACCCCGCATATGTGGAATATGGTGAAATACGGCGGCAACTGGTATCATATTGATTTAACGTGGGATAAACCCGATGAAACTCTTGCTTCAAAATACCCTGACTTTGTTTCATATCAATACTTTTTAGTAAACGATACGGTAATTCAAAACGACCATATCCCGAGTTCTCACCTCTTTAATCCGCCCGAAGCAAATGCCTCGTACGAGAATTATTTCACTAAAGAGGGTTTCACTATTGAGAATGAGTCGGAAACCGATAATGTTATTGCGGCGGCTCTCATTGATGCGGCGCAAAACTCACGTTCTTTTGCATCGGTAAAATGTGCGTCAAACGATTTGTTTATTCGTACAACAGCAGACATAGCGGCGGCGGGGCGTTTTGATGAGATTGCAGACATTGTAAGAGAAACAGTCGGAAAAGAAATTTCATTTTCTTATTCAACTTATTATTCATCGTACAGAATTATATCGTTTTTTATTTATTGAAATAAATTAACTCACTGCTTATACTATTATGCATTTAAAGAATTGATTGAATTTTTTCCAAAAACGGGCGACCGAGGGCGGTCGCCCCTACAGAGTTTTATTGTTCCGTAGGGGCGGGCGCCCCCGCCCGCCCGCACATCATTTCATTTTTTATTGCATATTAGTATCAAAATTTACGGATTTATAAAGAATATGAAACAAAGAATAGCAGCATTTATTTTTGCAGTCTTAGCGAGTATAACGGGTTTGGTCTCAGACTACACCGAAACAACAGCCATTGAGGAAGAACGTATGGCAGAAGCGGCTGAATATACCGAAATCGGAGCATTGCGAAATGTTCGTTTCGGCGGTTACACCATTGATGAAATGATAAGTTCTTTTGAAGATGTGGGAACTGCACCCGAAAAATCACTTTTTTCAGGGAAGCGGCTTATTGAAGTGCCGCTTATTAATCAATATCCTCTGCTGCCTTGCGGCTGTGAAATTGCCTCAACCGTATCACTGCTTAATCTGCTCGGATATAATACAACGCTTCAAAGTTTCACAGACGGTTTTATAAATCATACAACCAATGTCGGCAATGACTACGGTTTCACGCGGATTAAAGCCCAAAATTCGAATGAAGAAGACACACTGATAGGACCCGACCCGAAAGAGGTTTTCATCGGCAACCCTTACGGATGGGGTTACGGCTGTAAAGCACCCGTTATTTCAACGGCGATAAATGAATACTTTACAACGGCGCAGAGTGATTTTAAAGCTTTAGATGTTTATGACCTGAAAGCACCGGATTTTAAGCGGCTTATAAACGGCGGTATACCTGTTATTGTGTGGGCTACGCTTGATATGGAATCGTTTGACTACCGCGACCCTTCTGTCTGGACAGTCGAGGAAACCGGCGAAACAATAACGTGGTATAAAGGCTCTCATACACTGTTGATGTGCGGTTATGATGCGGATGCTTACTATTTTATGGACCCCAACGACAAAGAAACGATAATCCCCTACCCGCAAAAACTCTTTTTGACACGTTTTGAAGAAGCCGGCTCGCAAGCGGTTTTGGTTATTAAAGAAGAAAAAGAAAAGGCTGCTGAATGATTTTCTCAAAGGCAAATAAAAGCATAACAAAAAAACACCGCCGCTATTTCGCTTTAGGGGCTGTCATTATTGCAGTGTTGTTTTGTATTTTGTGGGCGGTTTTCCCGCTGCCGTTTTTTTCGCTGTTTATGGCTGATAATATCGGCGCGAATATTTTCCTTATATGCCTGTGTGCAACCGTAAGCTTTTTTTCAATTTACATTTTCGGTAATATCTACAGACTTCTGATACCCTTTATACATAAAAATATCGTAACGACACTGTTTTTACTGCTCAATATCTATATGTTTTCGATTTTTTTCTATTCGGATTTACGTTGGGTTTTGATATTTAATGCCGCAGTTTATTGGGTAGTCAGTTTCCTGTTTATCGGACTCGCCGAACACGAGGACAAAGAAGTAATATTGCCGCTTATAAAGCGTAAACCGATTATCGCCGTGATATGCGGGCTTGTGGTTACTGTGGCTGAAAATTTAATCGCTTTGCTTTTGTTTGTGATAGCTAAGAATATTTTTTATCCGGGTTGAAACGGTGATGCGTAAATATGAAAATACTTGATTTTCTGTTTGGTTGGACAGGCTATGAGCCTTTGAGTTTTCTGCTTTCGGGTCTCAATATAATAGGTAATATTTCATTTTGCCTGCTTCTTGAATATATCCCATTGCGGAAGTTTTTACGCGTAAAACCGCGTACGGCGATACTCTTAAATGCGGGGTTGATCGTTTTGTGTGCAGCCTTTTATCTGTGTTTCCCGTCGCTTATTAATGAATCGGGAAAGGGGCAGATTTTCGGGCTTGCGTTGTATTTTGCATTATTTATGCCGCTTGCATTATTTCTTTTAAAGGGATGTTTTTTTCAGAATTTATTTATTATTGCATTTTCACAGTGTGCTACGCAGTTTATTCTCGGCGCGGGGAACTGGCTTGAATTCCGTTTCGGGGAATTGTTTTTCCCGGATGTTTATTATGAAGTTGCACTGATTGCAAAACTTATTCTTTGTCCGCTGTTTTTACTGTTTTGTACGTATATTTTACGCAAATTATTCACGGCGTGGAATGAAGAACTTCAAACACAATTGTTTTGGAAAGTATTATGGATTATCCCTGTAACGCTTTGTGTACTGACTGCTATTTCGGGTACTGTTTATAATTTAACGGAGAATAACAGTTTATCTTTTTTATTGTCGCGGATTTTCGGTATTACGGCATTATTTGTCTGTATAATTATGATGACCGACATTATGAACCGCGAACGCGAAACAGCGGCGGACAAACTCAAAGCGGAACTCATGAACACTGCCGAAGAAGCATACGAAAAATCCCGCTCCGAAACGCTTTCGACACTGCAAGCTATATCATGCGAAAAAAAAACCGCCGCACGTGCGATAGAAGATATTATTAAGTATTCAAAGCAGTCCCGATACAAGGAAATTTCAGATATATTAAAGAAACACTTAGCTGTAATTGATAAGTTTTCAAACGAACGCGTCTGTGAAAATGAAGCCGTAAATGCTTTAGTAACATATTATTCAAGTATTGCGAAAAAAGAAGGCATTGAAGTTACGCTTAAACTGTCACTCCCGCGTACACCCGGCAGAATAGCGGCAATTGACCTGTCGCGCATTGTCGGGAATATGCTTGAGAATGCCATTGAAGCCTGTCGTTTGATGGAATACGGGACAAAAAGTATAAAGCTACATTCAATGATAACAGGCGATACGTTAGTTTTAGGTATGCATAACAGTTTTGACGGCGATTATCAGATGCAACCTGACGGCGGTTTTATTTCACGCAAACGCAGCAGCGGCATTGCAACAGGGCTTAACTCTATTCGCTCCGTAGCTGAAAAATACGACGGTTCGGTTAAATTTGAAGCCGCAGACAGAATCTTTAAAACCTCCGTAAAACTCGATATGGCGGCGGGCAAGCCGGTGCCCCGGCAGGGCTAAGCCGGTGCCCCGGCAGGGCTGATTCGCGATGGAAGTATTATTGATAATAAAGATGCTCACCGCGGGCGGGCAACCCGCCGGTTAATTCGCGATGGAAGTTTTTATTGAACGCAAAAATGCTCACCGCGTAGAAGCTTCTTATAGGTTGTAGTTGCGCAGCAATTACGAAGCGCACCACGTAGAAGATAATAAAAAAATCACATTACCGCCTTAAAGGTGATAATGTGATTTTTCAATTAATCTGAATTTAAGAGAAATCGCCGCTCTGTCCTCTGTCCTCTGATTTCTGACCTCTGTCTTCTGTCCTCTGATTTCTGACCTCTGTATGAGCACCCCCGACAGGAATCGAACCTGTAACTGTCCCTTAGGAGGGGACCGTTATATCCATTTAACTACGGGGGCGTGAACAGAGTACAGAGTACAGAATACAGAGTACAGAGCGGCAGAATAGCTTAAATTTAGCTGATAGAAAAATCTCATTACCAACTTTAAGGTGAAAATGAGATTTTCGTTTCTAACTTTATTTATGGTATTCGGTTGCTCTGTATTCTGTATTCTGTATTCTCGCCTCTGGTACGGAAGAGGAGGGATTCGAACCCTCGAGCCCGTTAGGGCTACCTGATTTCGAGTCAGGGCCGTTATGACCACTTCGATACTCTTCCTAAAATTGTTCCGCACAAATTATACCACATTTTGAGCTTCAAGTCAAGTGAAAAATGTAAATTTACATATTGTTAATTTTTTTAACCAAAAATAAATTTTACAAATTATACATTGCTATTTGTTAATAAAAGGCGTATAATAATAGAGATTATCGAAAATTACATATCAGCGAAAAATATACACAAAAATATTTAATTGTTTTGTGCAAGTTTCACAAAATTCAATTTTCGATGCAACAAAACTCCTCAAAAACAACACTTATATTATGTAAGGTTAAAGACGTAAAATTTGAGGGTTTTGTGTACCGAAAGAAAAATAAACGGACACCGAGGTGAGAAACCTGAACCCTGCTGACAATAGCGCGATAGCAGCTTATGTAAAAAAAGCCCGCGACGGCGATGCTGACGCATTCGCAGTCCTCTACGGCGAAATATATAAGGACCTATATCGCATTGCTTTTTTAAACCTTAACAATGAGGCTGACGCATCCGACGCGGTTAGTGACGCAGTCGTTGAAGCGTTTCAAAGCCTTAAGGGGTTGCGTAACCCCGAAAGCTTCAAACCTTGGTTTGTGACCATCCTCTTTTCAAAGATAAAAAAGAAACAGAGGGAGTACGTTCGGAACCGACATAATGTTACGGAAATTGACGCTATTGATACCGCCTCCGAAACGCCTGACGAGTTGTCACACGGGTTCTCATTTGACACGGCGGAAGTCAAAGAAGCATTTATGCAGCTTAATCCACAAGAACGAAATATACTCTCGTTGTCGGCGGTTTCAGGGTTTAAATCCGAAGAAATCGCAAAGATGCTTAGTATTTCTGCAAATACTGTTCGTTCAAACGCCGCGAGAGCCAAAGAAAAACTGCGCAGGATTTTGAGTTAATCACTCGCACCGCCCCTACGGAGAATATTGAAGGAAGGAGGAAAAACGTATGACGTTTGATGAGAAAATTATTATTGCTGTCGATAACATACCTGTTCCCGACAGCTTAAGTCCCGATAATATTGCGAATATGCTTAAATCAACACAGAGGACAGAAACGAGAAGCGTAGTTGCTACGCAACTACAGAAGACAGAAATTAGCCGCTACGCGGCACGTATTGTTATGAGCAGAAATACTTCCATCGCGAATTGCAACCCGCCTCAGGCGGGCAGTCCTGTTACAAAGAGAAATGTGATATTCAAAA
>JAISHV010000029.1 GCA_031262495.1 Ruminococcus sp. | reverse complement strand
ATTTCTTCAAGTCTGCCGAGCTGTGAGGCACGGAATTCTTCTGCCTGAGCGAGTTTTTCGTCGGCGGATTTGAGTTTTTTCTGGAGTTGTTCATCTTTTTTGTCTATGTTATCGGTTTTTCGGTCTAAATTTTCCTCTTTTTGTCTGATTCTGCGTTCTTCGCGTCCGACTTCATTTCGTCTGTCTTTGATTTCTTTTTCAAGCTCTGACCGTGATTTGTGGATTTCATCCTTTGCTTCTGCAATTGCGATTTTTTTCTCCGTGTCCGCTTGGGTTTTAGCCGCTTCCAAAATGCGTTCGGCTTCTTTTTCAGCCGAGCCCATAACAGCTTCTGCCTGCGTACGGCGATATTTTATGCCCATTTTAAAGCATATAAAACCGCTGATTAATCCGCCTATGATAAGACCTATCAAGGCGGGAACGATATATTCCATCGCTTTATTACCTCCCGTTTTTTCTGTGATTCAAGTTTGCTTCAGAAGGCATAATAAAACTATTCGTTTGTAGACTCTTTGGGAATTTTCGGGATTACTTAATTGATTACATATATGTTGTCGCCCCAAAATCCGCAAAAAGCTTTGCGTTTTAAATAAAAACGCGTATGAAAATCTTCTATTATACCATAGAAGCTTTGAAAAGAAATAACATTAATCTATATTATGGGAATTTTTGCATGGGATTTTTTGTGCCCGATTCCGCTATATAAACTTTGCTGATAACTATTATACACTAAATTTAATTCAATGTCAATACATTAATTAAATTTTCTTTAATGAATTTTGCAAAATTTAATTTTACTTGCAAACCCCGATTATTTCAGAAATATTTTTTACCCCGTTAATCCGACACCATTCCGAAAGGTCTTCGGCGATTTTTAACGGCGCGTAAGCATCGGCAAAAATTGCCGCACCTATCTGAAAGGTTTGCGCGCCTGCCATCATTATTTCGAGTGCATCTTCCGCTGTCGAAATGCCGCCCATGCCGCAAATCGGGATTTTTACAGCTCTTGCGGTCTCATAAACCATTCTGACAGCAACGGGGAAAATTGCCGGTCCCGAAAGTCCGCCCATCACATTCGCCAAAATCGGGCGGCGCGTTTTTACGTCAATTCTCATGCCTAAAAGCGTGTTTATAAGCGACAATCCGTCTGCACCTGCATCCTCACAAGCTTTGGCAATTTCTGTGATTTTTGTTACATTCGGCGAAAGTTTTACCATCACAGGTAAATTTGTCGCCTCTCTGACAGCTTTCGTGACAGCGAAAGCCGCTTCCTTTGAAGTCCCGAATGCCGCTCCGCCTTGTTTTACATTCGGGCATGAGATATTTACCTCAATAATATCAACGCCGGGTTGAAGCGAAGCTTTCGCGGCAATTTCACCATACTGCTCGGGTGTATTACCGCTGATATTGAGGATTACGGCTATATCTTTTTTTTGTAAATCCGGTAATTCATTATTAATGAAGGCATCAATCCCCGGATTTTCAAGCCCGATAGAATTAAGCATACCCGACGGTGTTTCGGCAATACGCGGAACAGGGTTGCCCGGCTTCGGCAAAAGCGTTGTGCCTTTGACCGAAATGCCGCCGAGTTTCTCTAACGGATATAGATTTTCATATTCCCTGCCGTACCCATATGTACCCGAAGCCGCTATCACAGGGTTTTTGAAGTCAACATTCAAGAATTTCGTATGTAAACAGTCCATATTTTTCTTGGGGGAAGGGAAAACCCTTTCTGTAGAAAGGGTTTTCCCTTCCCCCAAACCCCCATCCCTTTCCCAAAGACTTTGATATTTTTCAAATTTTAATTAATTCATTGTTTGTCAGAAATAATCAAGATTTTATGTATTTTACAAATTTAAATTATTGCAATTTTACCAATTGCCCGTTCTCTACCCCGAAAACAGGACCGTCTTTACAGACGTGAAGATAGGTTTGTGTAATTTTATTGTCTCCGATTTCACCGCAAGCGCAGCCGAGACACGCCCCGACACCGCAAGCCATTCGTTCTTCAAGCGAAATCTCAATCGGGATTTTCTTTTCTTCTGCAAGTTTCACAGCCGCTTTAAGCATTACTTTAGGACCGCAGGCGAAAATCACGTCGAAATTACCGCCGCCGATGAACTTTTGTGCGTTAAAAACGGCGTTCCCGGCATAGCCGTATGATCTGTCATCGGTGCAAATCATGGTTGTACAGCCTGTATTTTTGAAAAAGCCTTCCAAAATAACCGCTTCGGCATTACGAAAACCGAGTACAGCAGTTGAAGCTTCGCCGTACTTTTCGGCAATTGAAAGCATCGGCGGACTGCCGATACCGCCGCCGATAAGCAGAGGTTTTTTATATTTTTCTACGCTGAACCCTTTTCCGAGAGGTCCTAAAATATCGAGCATTTCGCCGGTATTTTTTTCGGCTATAATCCGAGTACCGTCTCCGCGTATCTCAAACACAATACTGACAGTGTCAGTGCCGATTTGCGCAACTGAAATAGGGCGGCGAAGGAATTTCCCGTCTGCTTTGATATTCAAAAATTGCCCCGGGCGTGTTTGCGCCGAGAGTTCAGCCGAATCAAGGGTAAACAAAACGGTGGTTTTGTTGAGCCATTGTTTTTGATTTATTTTTATTTCTTTTTGTAACATGATTTTAATCCACAATTTCAAACGGTTCTATATCGGTTTCAGCGATATCTATTTTCAGTTCCGGGAATTGCCCCCTCAAAATATCAACAATCGCCCCAGAGAACATATGTTCAGTCCCCCAATGCCCGCAGTCTACAAGACAAAAATTGCGGTTTTTCGCATCTATAAAATGGGAATGTTTACAATCACCCGTAATAAACACGTCAGCATCCCCGCTTTCGGCAATTTTTACGGTCAAATCGCCGCATCCGCCTGAGGCAAACGCTATCCGCTTGAATGTTTTCGCTTTGCCGGTTGTAAATCTTATTACGCTTGTCCCGAACAGCGTTTTGAGTTTCGGAAAAAAATCTTCGGGCAGAATTTCAGCATAAATTTCAAAAATTACACCGTAACCTACTGAAGCGCCTGTCGGTTCAAGATTACGCCTGCCATAAATATTTACGCCGAAAGTTTCGGCAAATTTATCACAAAACAGTTTATTCATCCCGATTTCGGCAACATCAAACGGCAGGTGAAAACCTATACAGGTTATCCCGTTTGAAACAGCTCTGACAGCGGGACTGTGGGGGCAAAGGCTTTTCAGCGGCTCCCAGATAACAGGGTGATGCGAAATAATTACATTCGCGCCTTTTTTTATCGCTTCATCAACGACGGAATTGGTAATATCTGTAGTGGTCAAAATCCCTGTGACAGGCGTTTCGTCGTTGTTGCCGGTGTTTATGCCGGAATTATCATTGCCGAGGTTGTTGTAAAAAGGCGAAATTGCGTCTAAGGCAGAGTAAATTTCTTTTACTGTAGGTTTCATTTGAGAGGATTCCTTTTCGGCATTAATAATAGTATAAGTTTTCCCTGTATCGCTCACCGAGCGAACGGCTTTTATGCGGAAATTGTTTTCAAGCAGAAAATCAAGCAGAATTTCCCATTTAGAATTGGCTTGTAAGATAAGATTTTTATCTGAAATTTTTTCAGGTGAAGCTTTCAGAATATTGAGTATCAGCTCCCCGCCCATGCCGCTTATTACAATATCCGACAGGGGTGTAACATCAACATCAATAAGCCCGTCAGATTTACAGCAAAGGATTTTTTCGGAAATCCCCGCTTCGTGACTTAACAGGCGGGCTTTTGACAGAGGTTTTTCGTTGATATCGGCGGCAATAGCATAGTTACATTGCCCCGATAAAATCTTATAAACAGGGAGTTTCCCGTGGTCAGTGCCTATATCGGCGAAATTCCCCGTAATAAATTCACCGATGAAACTGAGCCTATTACCAAGGCAAATATGCTTTTTCAAAGGGTTTTACGCGGTCTTTTTCATATGCGCATTGAGTTTTTCAACGAGTGCATCGGCATCTGTACCGTGAACAGCGCAAGCTTCGCCGATTGTCTCGCCGCGTGAAGCCGGGCAGCCCAAACAATGCATACCGATTTCTAAAAAATACTCTGAGGTCGTTCTGTCTTTGTCTAAAACATCTCCGATAACCGTGTCTTTTGTAATCATTTTGATTTCCTCCGTGGTTTTGATTTTTATATTTATTATTATAACCGATTTTTTCCGAAATGTCAACAAGTTTTGCAGAGGTCGAAGCCGTGAATTAAATGCTTTTTTGCTTGACTTTTTGATTTACAGTGTGATATAATAGTATAAAGACAGTCACCCCGATTTGTACGATTGGGCAATTAACGGTTAATAAATATATAATATGTCAAACCTCCACATCGCCTCCGCTCTCCGCCGTATGCGTGAAAAAGCGGGGCTTAAAACTAATTTCGTGGGCGAAGCTCTCGGACGCCAAGGCAAAACCGTAAACGCGTGGGAACACGGCAGAGGTGAGCCTGATATTGAGTGCCTTATTCGCCTGCAAACACTTTATAAAGTCGATAATATAATTGCTGAGCTTTCAAAAAAGCCGCTTTTGCCGTCCCGACCGGAAACCTTGAAAATCCCGGTTTCAGTGTGCAGAATGAGCGGTTTTATCGGCATACCGCGTGAGGAATTCTACGTAAGTCGCGAGTTTGTGACTGTACCCTTTTCGGAGACGGCGAAAAATGCCGATTTCGCGGTTATGATTGACGGCGAAAGCTATGACCCCCAGTTTTCACCCGGGGATATACTCCTGCTGTCTCGTACTGATACCCTCGAAATAGGGGAACTTGGCATATTTTCCATAAGCGGACGTGTATTCATAAAAGGTTACGCCCATAATCGTTTGATATCACTTTGTAAAGATTTCCCCGATATTGAGATTGACGGTGCACCGAATATCTTGTGTTTGGCGAAAGTTATACTGAAAATTTAGTTTTTACGATTTGATGTTATAAATTATGACATTTATTACATAAATTTAGAAAAATAGGTTACAAAAAAAATAAATTATATGAAATTTTAAAAAAACCCTTGCAAAAGTAAAATTTTTATGTTATAGTATAAATACGATTAAGCCGCCTTTTGATATTAATTTATTTTAAACTTTTCGGCGGGGATTATAATACAATTTAAAACAGGAGTGAAAATAATGAAATTTAAGAGACTTGCGGCTCTCCTCATAGCCGCGGCAATGGGTCTTATGGCTTTGCCGATGTCGGCGTTTGCGGCGGTTGACACATCAAGTATTACGGGCTTAACAATTGCCGGTGTAACCGTGGCAACGCTCAATAATGCAAACGCAGCAGCATCCGCATCAGCGGCTAATGATAAGGCTATTTCTATTTCTATACCCTATGCGACCTATGCAGATTCGACTACCGATTATGTTAAATACACGACGGCTTCCGGCGACAGCATTACTTATGCTTATGAGCCTACTGCGTCTGTAAGTGATAGTTTTGGTAATGCTTTAGGCGAGAATGTTGACGGAGCATTAACGTTACAGGCTACGGATACTTACATTAACATTAAATCACAGACCGGATTGAACTACTGGACGATTAAAGCTACTGTTGCATCTCCTAAGTCATATGACTTAACTGTTAAAGGCGGATTCATAGGTACAATTGCACAGGGTCCTACATCAGGGAAATATGCTGAAGATTATACAAGCAGTGCTTTGATTTCAGTAACAGCACCTGAATATAAAGGTTCAGATGAAGCTGATTTATTCCAGTATTGGGAACTCGGCGGTTTACCTTTATCCGGTCTTACTAATGCCGGTAAGATAATGGCCCAAACAGTTACTTTCTATATGCCGTCATCAAACGTAACTCTTTCGGCATACTATCTTAAATCCGGTTCGTCCGGTTCAACAAACACCGGAAACAACGGCAATAACAACGCCGGCGGCACAATCGACGGAAACACATATATAAACGTAACAGGCGGTTATGCTATAGACGGTGTCTATAACAGCACACTCACCAACTCCGGTTATACTTCAAGTACTCTTACTTCTACAGCTCAAACAGCAGCAAATTTATATGGTGACAATACTATCGGCGGCAGTTATATAACTCTTTATTCCGCAACTGAGAATAACAAAACTTTCTCAAGTTGGACAGTTCGCGACTCGTTACTGCGGGATATAACAAATGACCGTATATTGTCAAGTGCAGACAAGACTAAAGCAAACGGCGCGATTGTCAGAATTTACGGCGGAGAATCACTGTGGATCACCGCAAACTACAACGCCGCAGGCACATATAAAATCACTGTAGGTTCTGCTACAGGCGGCAGTGCTTCGGTTTCTGCTACATCTGTTAAATCAGGCTCAACTGTAGTTGCTACAGCGTATGCTGATGCTTACTATGTATTCTCAGGCTGGACAATTTCCGGCGCATCGGTTACTTATCTGTCGGGCGGCTCGACATATCCGCAGATATCTTTCACAATGCCTTCTGCAAACATAACTATAACACCGAGTTTCACATATGACTACTATTCATGGTATTACGGCGGCGGTTATTACTACGGCGGTACTACCGGCAGTTATCCCGGACTTCTCTGGCCCGGCGCTAACAATAACGCGAACAACACAAACCTCGGCAACGGCACATACACTTCCGGCTCTGCTACAACAAAAGTAAGCTCAAGCGGCGTTGTACAGGCGGGTGCTAATGCGACAGGTTCACTCAATTCCGCGACAGTTGTCAAGGGTATTCAATACGCTTTAGGGCGCGGACTCGCTGACAATACCGTAACAGTACAAGTCGGCAAAGATATCACAGCAATAAGCAAATCATCCGTTCAGAAGATGATTAATGCGGCTGATGATTATGATGCAGAAGTTCGTCTCCAAATAGTTCAGTCTTACTGCACAATAACAATCCCCGTGGCTTCTGCCCGCAATATCTATACAGGCATAAAGACCACAGGCACACAGATTACATCTGCTAAATCCCTTTTCAAAAAAGCATACGGCAACAATGATATCGTAGCGGTTCAGACCACTCAGACAACAACATTCGGTTCATCGGCTACCTATCGTTTTGATGCAGATGCATTAGGCATTGATGCAGGTTACGGCGAAAAAGTTTACGTTGCGGTTTATAACCCCTCAACAGGCAAATTCGTCCGCAAAACAGTTACAGTAAACTCAAGCGGTCAAATAGCATTCGCAACAAGCTACGCAGGCGTAGTCCTCTTCAGCCAATCACCGTTCACCAAATAAGAGGACAGAGGCGAGAGGACAGAGGACAGAGCGACATTACAGCTTAAATTCAGTTAGTAATAAAGCCGCATTATCAGCTTTAAGCCGGTAATGCGGTTTTTGTTTTGTACGAAAATTTGATATTTTGTAGGGGCGGTGCGCCGCGTAGCGTTGCTACCCCGCCCGCCCGCACTAACTAAAATGCTTGCCTATGGGTTATAAATTAGATTTTTATTGAGTTTTTAACCTCGGAAAAGATTTTGTTATTTAAATAAGCGGGCGGGCGAGGGCGCCCGCCTCTACTACCCAGCGCCAACTAAAACTTTACACTTGGGATTCATTGGATATTTTTTCTTGTATATCGCTTGAAGCGAATATACAAAACGGGTGAGTAAGACTAAGCAGACAGGTGAGAAGCTGCGCGGGGGGTGGGGGAGGGGGGTGTCGGGGGTGAGGGGGTAGGGGGGCGGCGGGGTAATACCGCCGCTATAGCCGCCCCCCTACCCCCTTACCCCTGACAAAGTCATGCAAACGTGACATTCACGACATTCATACAACATTCATGCGACATTCAAACGCGACATTCATATGACATTCAAACGGACATTCACAGACATTCATCTGTATTCTGTATCTAAACGTTTACGTAAAAAAATTAAAAAATTTACGATTTTCCTCTTGACATTTGACATTTTTTTTGTTAAAATTAAATAAGCTCAAATGTAAACCATTACTTAAAATGTACCCGGCATTTCGCAGCATGAGAAGTTTTAAACGGACAAGTTTTAACATATAGTTTTCTGTAAAATACAAAAATCCATTCTGAGAGGATTGGCTACGTGAGAATAAAAAGACTGGCGGCGGGGCTTTTAGCCGCAATAATGATTGCGGGACTGATGCCCGTTTCTGTGAATGCAGATCAAACTTTAGATGACGCAATGATTGCTCTCGCGGACGAAAGCGAAGTCAACGGTTTTGTAAAGCAGATTACATATTCCGACTATTATGATATTAATGTGGATGCCCCGCGCCCGAATGCCGAGGCTTATTTGACGTATAAAGGTTCAAGCGACGGCGCGGAAGTTACGGCAGATGCGAATTTTGAAGGCAAATCGGGTGTTACCGTTTGGGAAAACCAAAGTGGAACGCTTGAATATACGGTTGAAGTACCCGAAGACGGCAATTATAATTTTGAGATGTCTTATTTCCCCATTACAGGCGGGAATACCGTTTCGGAGATTTCGCTCCTTATTGACGGCGTTTCGCCCTACGACACGGCTACACGTATAAGTGTTCCGCGCAGATGGGGGCTTTCTTATCCCATTATGACGGACGAAAACGACAACGAGATACTGTCGCCCCAGATTGAGAAACCTACGTGGCTCACTACTCTCTTTCAGGACAACGACGGTTTGTTTAATGAACCGCTCCTGTTTAATCTCACAAAGGGCACTCATACTATTACATTTAAGTCCGAAAAGTCGCATTTTGCGATTGAATATGTTAAAATTTTCAACGAAGCCCCTTTAGCGGCTTACGTAAAACCCTCTCCGGCTGAATTGTCGGCGAACGCAAACGCCGATATAATCCATATCGAGGGCGAAAAATATGCCTACGCCTCAGAACAGGCTTTAGTGCCGTCTTATGAGCGCAATATGTACAGCATTTCCCCGTCGAACCCTGTTAAACAGCGTTATAACACTGTCGGAGGTGGCGTTTGGGATACGGCTCTTCAAGAGCTTACATGGGAATTTAAGGTATATACCCCGGGCTACTATAAAGTAGCCGTAAAAGCGCGCCAAAACGAAATCCGCGGACTGTCCTCAAACCGCCGCTTTAAGGTAGACGGCGCAGTCCCGAATGAACATTTTGACCAAGTTCAGTTCAAATTCTCAAATGACTTTGTAAATGTCACTGCAACCGACGAGAACGGCGACCCGGCATATGTGTATTTAGACGAGGGCGACCATTCGATTACGCTTGAGGTTGTCCCGGGTGAAATCGGCGAGGCAATGCGTGCTTTAGATGCCATTGTCTACGAAGTAAATGCCTATTATATGGACATCTTGATGATAACAGGACCTTCCCCCGACAGATATACGGATTATAATATCCATATGGAGATTCCGGGTATAACGGATGCTTTCACACGTCTCTCCGGCGAACTTGTTGCCCAGATGGACTATATCGAGGATTTAGCAGGTACGAGAGGTACTACAGCCGGTGCTTTAGAGCGTTTGGCGGATGTTTTGGACTATTGTGTTAAATATCCGCGCCGGATTCCTGATTCAATCAGAAATGCCGCGCTCAAAAATAACGTCTCCGCCGTTTCCGCGTGGATGCGCGAAAACCGCCAGCAACCGCTTGAAGTGGACTATATTGAAATTGTCCCCGCCGATCAAAATTTCACAAAAATCGGCAATAACTTCTTCAAATCGGCAGGTTTCGACATTGAAGCATTTGTCGGCAGTTTCTTTGAAGATTATACAGTTCTTTCAAAAACTACAATTAATTCCATCAATGTATGGGTAAACGTAGGGCGTGACCAAACCAATATCGTAAAACAAATGACGGATTCACAGTTTATTGATGAAACGGGTATACCGGTGTCAATAAATCTTGTTCAGGGCGCAATTATGGAAGCAGTGCTTGCGGGAAAAGGTCCTGACGTAGCGATGTTTTTAGGCGGGGAATTCCCTGTGAACCTTGCTATGCGTGATTTAGTTATCCCGATGGATGATTTCGACGGGTTTGACGAAGTTACCACTCGTTTCCAAGAATACGCACTTACGCACTATCAATTCGATGGAAAAACTTACGGTATACCGATTACGCAGTCGTTCCCGATGATGTTTTACCGCATTGACGTATTAAGCGAATTAGGTATAGATGCGCCTCCCGAAACGTGGGAAGACCTTATTGATATGCTCCCGGCGATTCAAAGGAAATATTTACAGCCCGGTTTGGCTCTGCCTATGGCGGCGGCGGCGGGTGTGTCAATTTCACCGTCAATCGAAATCGGGCATACGTTCGCTATGCTGATGTTACAGGCGGACAGCAACTATTATAACGAAGACCAAACCCGCACTTTGTTTGACACGCAGACGGCTTATGATGCTTTCGCGCAGTGGACTGACTACTATAATATCTATAAGTTTGATCAGACCTATGACGGATTTACCCGTTTCAGAACAGGCGAAACCCCGATAATTATACAAAACTATAATACATTCTACAATCAGCTTAATGTAGCCGCCCCCGAAATTAAAGGCTTGTGGGATTTCACGCTTGTACCGGGCACGGTGCTCGAAGACGGAACGGTATCTCATGCGGCGAACTCAAACGGTTCGGGTGCTATAATCCTCAAGGACTGTAAAAACCCCGCCGGCGCATGGGAATACATTAAATGGTTCACAGACACGCCGCAAATGGTACAATACGCGCAGAACGTCGAGGGTATTTTAGGCGCGATGGGGCGTGTTGACGTAGCCAATCAGGCGGCAATGGACGAACTCAACTGGTCAACATCCGACCTTGCCAAAATCAAGGCTCAATGGGCACAGCTCCGCGAAATTCCGATTTCGCCGTCAGCATATGTTGTAACCCGTGAGGTAATGAACGCGTTCCGCGAGGTAGTTAACAATAAATGGAATCCCCGCGAAATCCTCAACGAATATAACGTAAGAATAAACGCCGAAATCACACGGAAACGGGAGAATCTGGGTATACAGTAGTCAGAAGTCAGAGGTCAGATGTCAGAGAATGACCGCCGCATTATTTTGAAAAACGCTACATTTTGAGTATGCGAACGGGCGAACGCAGTTCGCCCCCACAGCTCTGTCGGGCACGACCGAACGAAGTTCGCCCCTACAAAACAATATTTAATAAAACTCTAAATTTTTCAAACATTCAGAGAGGTCATAATCTGACCTCTGACATCTGACTTCTGTGTTGACATTCAAACGCGACATCCATCTGTATTCTGTACTCTGTTAAGGAGATCTGTAATGGCACTTGAAAGCAGCGGAATTTTCGGCGTATCGCGTAAAGTTACGCTCGGAGAAAGAATTCGCTATACAGGACATGAAATGAAGAGAAACATAGCTTGCTATGTTATGCTTGCGCCGTTTATGGTGTTCTTCATTGTCTTCACTGTGATACCGGTTATAATGTCGCTCCCTATGGGCTTTACAAGCTTTGATATGGCGACGTTTCCGCCGAAATTTGTCGGGCTTGACAATTTCTACACGCTCTTTTTGGAAGATGACGTGTTTTTACAGTCTGTCAGAACGACTCTCATTTTCGCGATTTTTACAGGTCCGCTCTCTTATGCATTGAGTTTCTTCCTTGCGTGGCTCATAAATGAGCTTCACCCGAAACTTAAAACCCTGTTCACGCTTATATTTTACGCGCCGTCAATGGCGGGCAATATCTATTTCGTATGGCAGCTCATTTTCTCGGGCGACTCATACGGTTATCTCAATTCATTCCTCAACACAATGGGATTCACGACTGCCGCCGTTCAGTGGCTGACAAATGCTAACTATCTGCTCCCTTGCGTAATTATTGTTCAACTTTGGATTTCAATGGGTGCAGGGTTCCTTGCACTGAGGGCAGGTTTTCAGGGCATTGACAGTGCCATGTATGAAGCCGGAGCGATTGAGGGCATCAGAAATCGTTGGCAGGAACTTGTTTTCATCACAATCCCTTCAATGGGTCCCCAATTAATGTTCGCCGCCGTAATGCAAATAGTATCGTCTTTCACAGCCGATATCGTCGGTCGTCAGCTTGTAGGTTTCCCGTCAACCGACTATATGGCGCACACAATTATGACTCATGCCTTTGACTACGGTTGGGTCAGATATGAAATGGGATATGCCTCCGCTATATGCTTTATTCTGTTTATAGCGATGCTTATCTGTAACAGCGTAATACGAAAAATCCTACAGAAATATCTCGATACCTGATTTGGGAGGGCAACAGCTTGGCAAAGAAAGAACTTAAGCCGTCGGAGCTTGCCGCCAAACAGGCAGCCGATAATGAGGCAGCTCTCGAAGCACTGAGAGCACGGCGTAAAAAAGAACAGCTCCGTTTACAAAAATCAAAAGGCTCACAAAAGCGCGTAGGCAAATCGTGGAAAAACGATATCGGAATTTTCATATTCCTTATTCTCCTCGGCGCATTTATGGTTTTCCCGATTTATATAGCGATAATTTCGTCGATAAAGCCGATAAACGAACTCTTTATCATGCCGCCGAAACTCTATTCGCTTGACCCGACACTTGATAACTTCAAGGATCTGTTTCAGGTTGCGAATAACTCATGGGTGCCTTTTTCGCGAAACGTGTTTAACTCACTTTTCGTGACGATAACAGCGACGGTTTTCCATGTAATTTTCGCTTGTATGGCGGCGTTTATTCTCGCAAAATGCAGATTCCCGGGCGGGAAACTGCTTAATAAGATTGTTGTAATTTCACTGCTCTTTAACTCCACTGTTACATATATTATGCAATATATCGTAATGGCAGGAATGGGCATGATAAATACATATGCAGCACTCATATTCCCGCTTATACCGGCTTCAATGGGACTTTTCTTAATGATTCAGTCCATAGGGCAAATCCCCGATGCAATGATTGAGGCGGCGAAAGTAGACGGCGCGTCACTCTTCAGTATCTGTTGGGGCATCGTAATGCCGAACTCGCGCCCCGCCTTAATGACCATCATAATCTTTGAATTCCAAGCGGCATGGAACGCCGCCGGCGGTTCTGTAGTCTATGATGAGGCACTGAAAACCATCCCTACAGTAGTTCAGCAAATAGCCTTAGCCGGTCTCTCAAGACAAGGCGCAATAGCCGCCTCAGCAGTAGTTTTGATGATTCCCCCCTTAGTTATCTTCATAATTGCCCAAGGTCAAGTTATGGAAACCATGGCACACGCCGGCATGAAGGACTAAACATAGAGGTTAGAGGTTAGATGTTAGAGGTTAGACTTACGAATCCCGCGCTTGTCAGCCTAAATTATGCAATACTATTGCGGACGGGCGACCGAGGGCGGGCGCAACACAGAAGACAGAGGCGAGAAGACAGAAGACAGAAGACAGACACGCGAATCCCGCGTTTGTTAGCAAACCGCACAGCGTTTTGGATGTGCGGACGGGCGAACAAAGTTCGCCCCTACACGGCAATTAATAATCAGAATATCATCAAAATGGCATAACAGTATTTATTAATATTTTCTTAAGGAAAAATAATGAAAATCATTAGGAAAATCGTTTCCGCGTTTGCCGCTCTTCTTACGGCTACAACACTCATGTCGTCTGCGGCAACAGCCGCATCCGAAAACTACGAGAACTACTCCTACGATCGCTGGGGCGATGCCGTGCCGTCACAGGCGGGTTATATTGCCGACCGTGCAATTACCGGCGAGATGATGGGAACAAAGAACCTAAGCGAACCGGCGGATATGTTTATTTCCGACGACGGGCTTATGTATATTGCCGATAAACTCAATAACCGTATTGTAGTTACGGATTTGAATTTTGATGCCGTTATCCGTGTCTATGAAACCTTTGATAACGGCGGCGAAACACTTACGCTGAAAAATCCTCAGGGTGTTTTTGTTGATGACTATACAGGCTTTATGTATGTATGTGACACCGAAAACAACCGTGTTATAAAATGCGATAAAGACGGTAAAGTTGACCGCCTCTTTACTAAACCTGACAACAGTCTCTACGGCACTGAAATCACGTATGAACCATTCAAAGTCTGCGTTGACGAAATGGGCAATGTCTATGTGGTTGCACGTTCAGTCAACCGCGGTGCTATAATGTTTGACAAAAACGGCGAATTCTTAGGCTTTTTCGGTGCTAATACCGTAATGCAAACTGCCGAAGTTATCGCAAACGCTTTTTGGAATCTCATTTCTACAGAAGAACAAATGCTGCGTACAACCAGATCTGTTCCGGTAGGATTTTCAAATTTTGATATTGACGGTCAGTTTATCTATACAGTTACAGAAACCACAGGCGAACAAACCGCCGACCAGCTGAAAAAACTCAATCCGCGCGGCGATAACGTACTTGATGCCATTGATATGGCGGGTGAGAATTTCGGCGATATAATGCCCGCGAAATATAACGAGTTCGCACAGGAATCAAAAATGCGCGACGTAGACATAGGCGACAACGGCGAGATGAATATCTTAGACTACGAGCACGGACGAATTCATCAGTTCGACAAAGACGGCTACCGCCTCTTTATAATGGGCGGAAAAGGCAACCGCATGGGGACTTTCACAAACGCCGTTGCCATTGAGTCACACGGCGACAGAATATATGTTCTTGATTCAAGCAAAAACACCATAACAGAGTTTGTCCGCACAGTGTTCGGCGGTATTGTTACCGAAGCGATGGGTTATTATAACCGCGCCGAATATTCCGAATCAAAAGAATTGTGGGAGACCGTCTTAAAGTATGACGGCAACTACGTCAGAGCATATGTCGGAATCGGACTTGCTTATCTCTTTGAACAAGACTATGAAACGGCTCTCGGTTATTTTGAAATCGCAATCAGCCGCTACTACTATAATGAAGCCTTTGAGGGCTATCGAAATGCCTTCCTAAAACAGCATTTTACCGTAATCATTATTGTGCTTGCCGTACTTGCAGTCGGTATTTATATACTAAGGCGCAGGCTTAATAAGTATAAAATGTATGAAAGAGGGATTTAACGAATGCTTGATATAAATAATGCTCAGTTTGTAAAGCACGTTGTCTTTCACCCGATTGAAGGCTTTGAGGATTTGCGCTGGAAGAAAAAAGGCTCAATGCTTATTGCTGTCGGGATTGTAGTACTGTTCTTCATTCAGTCGATAGCCTACGGGCGGCTTTACGGGTTTCAGTATTATGTTGACTATGATAAGCTGTTTAATATAGTGCCGTATTTGGTTCAGTCTGTTGTTCTGTTTTTGATATGGGTTGTGGCTAACTGGGCAATGTGTACCCTCTTTGACGGCGAGGGTTCGATGCGAAGGATTTTTATCTACTCCGCTTATGCATTATTGCCGTATATCGTATGCTCTCTTATTTCGACGGTATTATCACACATCTTAGTTCAAGATGAAGAAGTGTTTATGACCACTATTTCAATAGTCGGTGTAGTTTGGTCTATAGCTCTGATGTTGTCGGCGATGAAAGCCGTTCACCAATTCACTATCGGCAAAACCTTAGCACTTATTCTCTTGACTTTTGTAGCTATGATAGGGATATTATTCCTTTTAGTACTTCTCCTAACCCTGTTCCAACAAGTCCTTATCTTCCTATTTTCAATCTACACAGAAATAACATACAGAGTAACAATGTGAACATAGAAGTTAGAAGTTAGATGTTAGAGGTTAGATTTACGAGAGTCTCGTTCTTAGATTTGTAGCGGCAATCGGTTTATATAACCGGTAATATTTAAATTTAATATTGATTTATTACGCGGCGAGCATCTGAATATAATAAAAGACTTCCGTCGCGATTTGAAAGCCGGTCGCCGGCTCTGTATTCTGTACTCTGTATTCTGTTCCACGAGGTGAATGTTTTGCACAAAAAACTCAAACGGCTATTTGCACTTATAGTGTCGATAGGATTACTAAGCTCCGGCGGGGTAATGCTTACGTTTTCGGCTGATGAAGATATAACCACGGATAACGAAATCGTCGCCGAAGACCTTGAGGTTATTGATTCCGATTTTGAAATGCCCGAACTGGAAACAGAAGACGAGGCAATTGATGGTATGAAGCTTGTCACCGAAAACGACAACCTTCAGCTTTTCATGCACAAACGTGATGAAAGTATTGCTATTGTCGATAAAAGAACGGGAGCAAAATGGTTTTCCGTACCTGTAAATCTTACTGAGGATCAGGTTATTGATGAAAACTCTTTCGTAAACGCCCCTGCGGGAACGCAGAGACGTACTTTGCAGTCCCTTCTGCAAATGCAATACGGCAGTCCGAGTATGCGCAAAACCACGAATCTCAACAGCAAAGCCGATAGCGACGATACAACAATGGAAGAAATTGACGGCGGCTTGCGTATTACATATAATATGGTTGTCAATGATGATGCTGACACTAAGACAACAATACCGGTTGAGTATATACTTGAAGATGATTATTTAGCAGTAAGACTTAAAACCGCCGAGATAAAAGAGGGCGACTATGACCGTCTGATGACCGAAGTTTCATTTATGCGCGCATTCGGCGCGGCGAATCTCTCTGACGACGGCTATTTCGTAGTACCTGACGGTTCGGGCGCATTGATTGATTTTAATAACGGCAAAGCAAACCTCAACCAATATACATCAAAGGTTTACGGTGCTGATATTACGAAAGTCCCGACGACCGCACCGGCTTTTAACCGCTCCGTAAGAATGCCTGTTTACGGCATTGTTAAAAACGGGAACGGCTTGATGGTTGTGGCAGATAAAGGCGACGCACAGGCTACAGTTAATGCTTATACAGCGGGGCAGGTTAATAAGGTTTATTATAACTCGTGTTATTTCACATTTGAGACACGCAGCAGTGACCGCTATGAAATGAGCGGAACCGACCCCATTGAAGTGTATGAACGTTACGGTATTAAAACGCCCGAAATTGAAGTACGGTATTACCCTGTGACTGACTCAAACAATAACAGCGAAGCTGATTACTCCGACATAGCGGCGCGTTATCGTTCATATTTAATGACGGAAAAAGGTCTCACGGTTAAATCAACTGTGAATTCTACTCCGCTCTTTACGGACTTTTACGGCGGAACGCTTAAAACCGTATCAGTAGCCGGTATCCCTACGGAAAAAGCATACCCGATAACTACGTTTGAAGATGCACAAACGCTTTTGACAGACCTCAAAGGCAAGGGTGTTGACACAATCGTCGGCACATATATAAATTTCTCTGCTGACAGTATAAAGAATAAAATTTCGACAAATTTTGATGCCGCCGGCAATCTCGGAGGGAATAAGGGACTTCAAGCTCTGAATGACTACGCGGCAGCCAATAATATTACGATTTATCCCTCTGTCGATAATACTACATTTAAAACAGGCGGCGGATATAATACAATCTTTGACACAGCCATAAGGGTATCGGGACAATTCTCCCGCCAAGAGGTGTTCGACCTTGCTCACGCAACACCCTCATCTTTCTATAAACCCTTGAATTTGCTTTCCCCGAATTTATTCACAAAGGTTTTTGACCAATCTTTAAAAGGGATAAGCGATAACGGGCTGAAAACTGCCGCTTTCGGCGGATATGCCTCAAGCTTATACGGCGACTACGGACGGAAAACATTGTCGCGTGAAATGGCGAAAAACCTCGTTGTTGACGGCTACAATAAGATTGCATCAGCGGGAACATCTATATTAGCGTCAGATGCCAATGCTTATGTATTGCCGTATGTTGACTATGTTTCGACTGTAACCCTTGACAATACAGGCTACGATATATTCGATGCCGAAATCCCGTTCTATCAGATAGTCCTCCACGGCGTAATACCCTACTCTACCACAGCGGTAAACGGCGACTCTGATATTGCAGACCTTCTTATGAGAGCGGTAGCCTCCGGCTCAAACCTCAAGTTCGATATGGTCGGCGTTCCGATTGACGATTTGAAAGATACCAGACTTGATAAATATTACTACGCACATGGTGCTTCATGGACTGAAGACGCGGCAGATTGCTATAGGTTTATAAACGATATGATAGGTTCTGTTTCGGCGCAAACTATTGTATCATATGATGTTAAAGAAGACGATAACGGCAAAAACCCCATAATAACCACTGTTTATTCAAACGGAACGGAAATAGTTACAGATGTATCATCAAGGCTCGTGACAGTAAACGGAGAAACACATTCGCTCTATGATTATGTAAATAGGGAGGTTGTCGGATGAGAAATCCCATTAACTCGCTAAAGAATATGTCTTATGAGCGGCGCAAGGGTTTTTACGGCTACGGATTCTTAATTCTTTGGTTTGTCGGCGCAATACTGTTTTTGATTATCCCCATAGCCGAATCGTTTTACTACTCATTCTTTGATGTAGCCCCCGAAGTCGGGTATATGAAGATTTCGCCTATTATGCGCGCCGACGGCACTGTGAATTATTTCAAAAATTTCACAGATGCATTCGGGGTAGACCCTTATTTCAGACAGCTCCTTGTTGACGCACTCCGCAATATGGCGATAAAACTCCCCGTAATCGTGGTATTCTCACTCTTTGTAGCGATAGTTATAAATCAGAAATTCCGCGGGCGGACATTTGCACGTGCAATATTCTTTATGCCGGTTATCATTGCTACAGGACCTGTCTACGCAATTATAACAGGTGACCTTTCAACCTCGGGCAACTCGAGTGCCGAACAATTTTCGACAATGTTTGAAGCCGATATGGTTGACCAGCTGCTTGAATTTATTGGAATTTACGGTTTCGGTACACAGTTTACGGAACTCCTCACGACACTGACGTCCGATATTCTAAACCTTGTGTGGAACTGCGGTATTCAGATAATTATCTTCCTCTCGGCTCTCCAAGGCATACCGGTTTCAGCCAAAGAGGTAGGGCAAATCGAAGGTGCGACAGGCTGGGAATTCTTCTGGAAAGTTACATTACCGTATGTTTCGCCGATGATTCTCGTTAACATAGTCTATACAGCGATTGACTCATTCATTGACCCTACAAACGAAGTTATGGCGAGAATTTTGGCTATCCAAAGCGACTGGCGTTACGGAATGGCATCTGCCATGGCGTGGAGCTATTGCGGCATTGTACTAATTGCACTCGGTATCATCTTTGCTATTATGAATAAATTTATTTGGTATGAAAACGAGTAAAGGAGGGGTAAATTTTGGCAGGAACAAGCATAAAAAATACATTAGCAGACGTTTTCGCCGGCATCAGAATGTACCTCCCCGAAACGGAACCGCGTGTTAAGGAGAAACATTTCACACGCGCCGAACTTCGCGAGCGTTATCACAAACGTCTTTCTCTGCTCCCGAAAAAAGAACGCCGTGCGTTGCAGGTTAAGCATTACGCCGCCTACGCGTGGCCGATTCTGCGTGCCCTTATCGTAATCGGTCTTTGCTTTATCATACTTTATCCGCTTATCTTTATGATTTCGACAGCGTTTCGTACCCGTGCGGATATGAACGATCCGACTATTTTATGGATACCGAAAAACTTTACCTTTCAAAATGTAAGGGATGTAGTCCGGACAATGGACTACTGGAATACATTCCGTACAACTACGTTTTTAAATATCGGTTGTTCGATTGTTCAGGTTTTAAGCTGTGCTTTGACGGGTTATGGGTTTGCGCGGTTTAAGTTTAAGGGGCAGAAAATACTGTTTTTCATTGTAATTCTGCAAATTTTAGTACCGCCGCAGATTCTCACATTACCGCAATTCAAATTCTTCAGATATTTCGGTCCGGGCGGAGCTATAAACCTTATCAACAGCCCGTTGACAATGTATTTACCGGCAATATCAGCCAACGGAATAAGAGCCGGACTCTTTATATTCCTTTTCAGACAGGCATTTAAAGGCTTGCCGAAAGAACTTGAAGATGCCGCGTATTTGGATGGTTGCTCACCGCTTAAGACATTTGTCCAAGTTATGATACCAAACGCCACAAGCGTATTTTTAACAGTTTTCCTTTTCTCAATCGTGTGGTATTGGAACGACTACTACGTATCAACGACATTCTTCACAAACAACGCCACAATGGCACTGAAACTAAAAAACCTCGCGCCGTCACTTGAACAGATAATCTTCGGAGGTACTGTTTCGGCATCTCCGCGTGAATTGATAGTATGGCTTGAAGCCGGCTGTTTAGTCGCCATTCTCCCCATTCTTATCCTCTACGTAGCCCTCCAAAAATACTTCACCGAAGGCATAGCAAGATCAGGCTTAACGGGAATGTGATTCCAGAGGCGAGAGGACAGAGGACAGAACAGAAGACAGAGGCGAGAGGACAGAGGACAGAGCAACCGAATACCTTAAATTCAGATTATAGAAAAATCGCATTACTGCCTTACAGTCGGTAATGCGATTTTGGTTTTTACATAATTTGTAGTACTCAGCACAAACATAAACTTTAAATTGAGAATTCATTGGATAATTTTTCTTGTATGTTGCTTGAAGTGAATATACTGAACGGGTGAGTAAGACTAATCAGATAGGTGAGAAGCTGCGCAGGGGGAGAGGGAGAGGGGGCGGCGGGGTAATACCGCCTCAGATAGCCGCCCCCTCTCCCCCTTGTCCCTGACAAAGCCATGCAAACGTGACATTCACGACATTCATATTGACAATCATACAACATTCAAACGCGACATTCACAGACATTCATCCTGACATCCATCCAACATTCAAACGCGACATTCACTTTTTCACGCTAAAATTCCTCCCCAGCACCGTAATAACCTCATTCTCCTCATCAAACCGAAAAACCACAAGTTTTTCACTGTTCATTATGTTGTACGACCGCGTGTAAACTACCGCGTACATACTCACAAAAACTACAATCATTGCTACAGCGAACGGAATCATTATTCTTCGCCGCCGCCGTTTGTCCGTCATGTCATTTTCCACACGAAAAAAATACTTAATCATGCGAAAAGTATTATAAATTGCAACATAAATTCTTACAAATAAATCAATAATTCTATTTTTCATATTTTTTATTCTTGTAGTGCGGCAATAGCTTTCCCCAAAAGCTGTCCCGAATATTCGGCTTGAGCTAAACTATTGCCGTGCCCGCCGATTTCTATAAGTAAACACCCGGTTGACAAATCTTGATTATATTGCCTGTCGTCAAAGAGTATCGGGCGCATGAGCCCCGGGAACATTCCCTCTGCCGCGTTTTGAATATCACAAGCGAGCGTTAAATTTTCCAAAAAATCGGGAATCGGGTATTTGAGTTTGTTTGAATTACAATTAGACACAATCATAATTTGCGCAGCTTCTTTGCCGTCAATCAAACACGTAGGCGCAACAATTTCGGTCTCCGACCTTACAATAGCATCGCGGTGAACATCAATAACAATCTTAATCGTCGGATTTTCTTCTAAAATCGCCGTTACGCCTTTACGCGACAATTCATACGACCCATTATAACTCTCTTCATCATAGAGCGTCTTGTCATGAATTACGCCGATACCGCTTTTTTCAAGTTCATCCTTAATAGCATTTCCGATAGATACCATATTTATACATTCATCGGTACTCCGAAACAAAAAAGCTGTGTCATATGTATCGGAAGCCTCAATTAAATAACTCTCGGTGGCGTGAGTGTGATAAATCAATACCTCGGGCGAACCGTCGCCTTTGAGCTTCGGTGCGGTATTTTTTGCCGCTTCAAGTAAAATTTCTTCATCAAGCCCGTATAAATTGCGGATTTGCCCGAATTGACCCTCGGGGAGCGAAACATATTCATCCCCTGTCATAAATCCGTATTGTATAATTTCAACCGTTCCGTTGCCCGCCTGTAGCGGCGGAGCTTCGTCAATTTCGGCTTCTTCGTCGTATGAGCGCGGAACAGCCGCATAAAAATCCTGATGTATAACCGAATCGTCGGTGATTATTTTGAATGTCCGCTCGGTAACAATTTGTGTAGATGCTTCTGCAAAAGTTTCCCGAATCGGTGAAACTGTTGTTACAATCGGTGTACCTAACACGTTTGATACAGAATTTTCGGCGGCGGCTTCTAAAATGCCGACAGAAAAAGGCGCGGATTTAACTAACGCCGACCCGATAAACGGTAATGTCAACACCAATGTTAAATATACAGCCGCCTGAACAGCGGCATTTTTTCGTTTGCGCATAAAAAATTAAACCTCCTAAAAATTTTCTTCACATAAAATTATATGAAAGAATGAGAAATTACAGAATCTAACCGCTAACTTCTAACATCTATTTTTGTTCACCTACATTTCATATAGATTTCATTTTTATGTGTTAAAATAGATAAGTTTGAATTGTATTATAGGTATTGGAAAGTGAAAGTACAAAGAATTTCATAGTTTTTTGTGCTCATCTTTAGAGGGACCGTTACTCAAAATGAATGAATTTTTCTTACTCAAAGAGGGCGAAATCGCGCTTAAGGGACTTAACAAAAAGTTGTTTGAGGGAGTCTTAATACGGAATGTAAAGTCCGCCATATCAGAACTCGGCGGCGGGAATGTCTCCGCTTCACAGTCTGTCATTCGCGTAATCCCGAATGACGACCCTGATGCAGTATTTGAACGCCTTAAAAAGGTTTTCGGGGTTCAAAGCATTTGCAGATGTAAAAAAGCGGAAAAAGATTTTGATGATATTTGCCGTGTCGCGGGTGAATTTTTCGCAGAAAATTTCACAAAAGGTATGCGTTTTAAGGTTGAAGCTAAACGGTCTGATAAGAAATTTCCCATGGATTCGCTTGAAATTATGCGTGAACTCGGCGGATACTTGCTCGAAAACTTCCCCGACAGTGTTGTTGATGTAAAAAAGCCTGAATTTATACTCACAGTTGAAATTCGCGGTGATTTTGCGTATATCCACAAAGGCAACGAACAAGCGGCAGGCGGTCTGCCCGTCGGCACATCGGGAACAGCGTTAGTCTTGCTTTCAGGCGGGATTGACAGCCCGGTAGCTGCATATATGATAGCAAAACGCGGCGTAAAGATTTCGGCTATACACTTTGAAGCACCGCCGTATACATCAGAACGCGCAAAACTCAAGGTGAAAAGCCTTGCCGAAAAAATAACACCATATTGCGGCAGTATCGACTTTTATTGTGTGCCTTTTACAGAAATTCAAGAGAAACTCCGCGACAATATCTTTGAAGAATATTTTACCATAATAATGAGAAGACTAATGATTGAGATTTCAAACCGTATAGCTGATAAATACGGCATTATGTCGCTTGTCACCGGTGAGTCGATAGGACAAGTTGCATCTCAGACAATGGGCGCGCTTCAATGTTCGGATGCTGTTGCGAATATACCGATTTTCCGCCCCGTGATAGGTATGGACAAAACCGAAATTACCGATATTGCCCGGAAAATAGATACATTTGAAATATCTTCATTGCCCTTTGAGGATTGTTGTACAATCTTCACCCCGAAACACCCCAAAACCCGCCCTGTCTTAAAAGAAGTCGAAAGAATTCAGGCAGAATTCGATTTTGAGCCGCTGATACAAAAGGCGGTTGAGAATACTACTTTTGAGAAGATAAATTAACAGAATACAGATATGAACGTAAATATGTAGGAACGGGCGAACAAAGTTCGCCCCTACAGAGAGGTATTCGCTGCCACAGGGGGATAGGGGTAGGGGGTGCAGGGGGTGTAGGGGAGAGGGGGCGGCGTCACGCCTGCCACCCCCAATAGCCGCCCCCACGCCCCTCACCCCCTGCAAGACATTCAAACGGACATTCACAGACATTCATATGACATTCATGCGACATTCAAACGCGACATTCACAAAAGTAAATTTTTAGATTTTACAAGGTACTACAGATTCTGATCACATCAAGTCACCTTTTTGTAACTTGACTTTTATAAAATTCTATGGTATAATAAATTCATTATGGCAATTTCAAAATCCGCTAAAAAAGCTTATGCAAAAGCTTACAAAAAAACAGGTAAGAAAAAATCCCATTGGTTGTTTTTCTCAAAAGGGGATTCAGCTAAGGAGATAATTTCCAAAATAATCACACAACTTGCCGTTTTGGTTTTGGCGGGCTGTCTTGTTATCCTCGCAAATGAAGCAAGGCTTTCGATAAGTACGCAAATGCTCAGTCAAAAACTACAGGACATCTACCATACTGTCACAGACAGTATAACAGGCGGCAATGAATTTTCCGAAAACCCGAATGAAATCCTGCCGTCAGCTGTGAAACTCCTTGAAATTAACCCCGATACAATCGGTTGGCTTTCGATTGACAATACGGAAATAAATCTGCCGGTAGTCCAGCGGCGCAGTGCCGACGGGAATGATTATTACTTAAAGCGCGACTTTAACGGTGCTTCAAACAAAGCCGGAACGCTCTTTTTGGATATGCGCGACACACTCACGGCGGCAGAACGTTCGCAAAACCTCATTATCTACGGTCATAACCAAAAAGACCGAACGATGTTCGGCGATTTAGCAAAATATAAAAAAGACTTGCAGTTTTATAAAGACCACGGATTTTTGACGTTCAGTTCAAACTATAAAACGGATAGATACGTGATTTTCGCGGCGTTTGTGACAGCGGTTGAAAGCTCTCAGACAGCGGACGGTATCGTTTTTGACTATCATAATTATATTGATATGGATAAGACGCGTTTTGAGGATTTTATAAACAATATAAACTTGCGCAATGAGTATATTACACCTGTTGATGTGGATTATGGAGATGAAATATTAACACTCTCGACCTGTTCAAATGAATTTGAACCCTCAAGGTTCGTAATCTTCGCAAGAAAACTCCGCGACGGCGAAACCATAGATCTCACTTTAACAGAGATAAATGATAATGCAAAAGAGCCGGATTGGAACATAATCTATAAATAAACATCCTTTGTAGTGCCCGATAACAACTAAAACTTTACGCTTAAGAACTCGTTGGATATTTTTTCTTGTATGTTGCTTGAAGTGAATATACTGAATGGGTGAGTAAGACTAAATCGCGCAGTTTGGCAACCCCGCAGGGGGAGAGGGAGAGGGGGGTGTCGGGGGTGAGAGGGAGAGGGGGCGGCGTCACGCCTGCCACCTCGAATAGCCGCCCCCTCTCCCTCTTGCCCCTGACAAAGCCATGCAAACGTGACATTCATATTGACATTCATCCGACATTCAAATGTGACATCCAAAAAAATTTATGTTATTCACTTAAAATAAAGTTATTTATAAAAATATGGATAAAATTAAAAAAATCTTCATTCCCCTAAAAGGGGACAGCACAAAAGAAATTGTCAAAAAATGTCTGACTATGCTTGCTTTATTAGTGCTTATTGCCTGTATAGTAATATTTGCCATAGCGATTACAGGTAGTTTGCGGACTGAAAGATTGCAGCAGGATTTGTCAGATTTACATAAAGGCGTTGAAACCGTTAAAATAGTTACAACTGTTCCGACAACCACAACTGCACCGCCTACAACCGAAGCGACTGATACTACAACCGCGAAACCGCCGCTTGTTGTACTTGACTCAATGAAACCTCTGCTTGAAGAGAATCCCGATACAGCGGGCTGGATAAGTGTAGCGGGCGGTGTTGACGGTGTTGTTGTTCAGGCTGCGGATAATGAGAAATATTTACACGCAGACTTTTACGGGAAATGGGCTGAGGCGGGTACAATTTTCGCGGATTTCCGCGATGTGCTCAACGATTATAACGAAAACCAATCCTCAAATATAATTATCTACGGTCATAACCAAAGAGACGGCACAATGTTCGGGAAACTCAAAGAGTATAAGATTACCCACGCGAATACAACAAATTTCTCGTTCTATAAAGAAAACCCAACTTTTACATTTTCTAACCTCTACGAAGAATATACATATAAAATAATCGCAATGTTCGTGATTGAGGTTGAACCCTCTCAAACCCGCGACGGGGTAATTTTTAATTACCACAATTTCTATGAGTTTTTCAAAGAGCCCCCCTATACATTCGCCGACTGGGAAAGCGGCATAATGTCAAGAACAGCGGTAAATACAGGCGTTGAGTTTGATGAAACAGATAAATTCATAACGCTTTCAACTTGTTCAAATGAATTTGAACCCTCGCGTTTCGTTTTAATCGGCAGACGTGTAAGACCCGGCGAATCCCCGGAAGTAGACACATCTCTTGCTGAACTGAATACAGATGCGATAGAGCCGGATTGGAAATTTATTTACGGATAGCCGGTGACGCGGCAGGACTGATTCGCGATGGTAGTCTTATTGAGCTTTTAGATGCTCACCGCGTAGAACTGAATACGAATTTGTTGTAGTATCAAATTACTCAAAATTGGTTTAAAAATGGAAAACAACGAAAACAACGCAACAGCAGTTGCGGAAAAAATCGAAGATAATAAAGTTTCGGGTGAAAACACCGAAAATAAAAAACCCAAAACCCCCGTAAAAGAAATAATACGGCGGTGTGTGTTTGCTCTGTCGAGTGTGGTTTTTATCGTCGCTTTGGTTATATTTTTGTCTACACTTCTACAGTCACAAAAGGCAATCCGCGACGAAGAAGAAAACCGATCTGTCGCCGATACTACCGCCGCTACAAGCATAAATGAGGCGGGCGAAATTGTCACGATACCGCCGACTGAAGAAGAAAAGCAGAAACATAATGTTGACCTGAATGCCTATTACAGCGCGAAAACTGACGACTATATCGGCTATCTGTGGCTTGACGGCGCGAAGATTTCCGACCCGGTTGTCAAAGGCGCGGATAACGAGTATTACTTAACGCATACATATTACGGCGAAAAAAATAAAGCGGGCGCAATCTTTATGGATTGGCGCGTGGTTATTGAAGAAGAAACAGTTTCACCGAATATCGTTATCTATGGGCATAACCAAGAAGACGGTACAATGTTCGGCGATATGAAGCTCTATAAACACGACATAGAACATTATAACGCAAACCCCTTTGTTCAGTTTAATACACTTTACGATGTCGGCGAATACGTTATCTACGGATATTTTATTACAAACGCCTTAGAAGCTCAAGACTCAAACGGCGAGGTGTTCCGCTATCACGACCAAATCAATAATTTAGATAGTGCCGATACATTCGCGTGGTATATGGACGAAATAGGAAAGCGGAATCAGATTATTTCACCCGTTGATGTGGAGTTCGGCGACCAGCTTTTGACACTTTCGACGTGTTCTGATGAATTCACAAACAGCCGTTTCGTCATTTTCGCAAGAAAACTCCGCGAGGGCGAAACACATGAGTCGTTCGATTTTACTAAAACTCGGCATAATTACACCGCCCAAGGCGTAGACTGGGATGCAATTATCGCTTCTGTCAATGAGCAACAGGGGATTTATGTTGAAGATGAGTTTAATTACACACTGGGCGATGAAACTACTGAACCTGTTGTAACAACAACGCCGGTTACATCAGACGACGATGAAATTGTAATTACACCGGCAGTGACAGATGAAATCCCCGCCGATGATATTATTTCAGTTGAACCCGATGAAATCAACATAACGTCAGAAAACACCGAAATGCCGTCAGAAGAAGTTACAACAGTAACAACAACACCAACCGAAACCGAAGATACGCAACACATCATAATTACCAGAAATTAATTTCAAATAATAAAAATTGGTAAATTATAAATAATGATTAATAACAAACCCAAAAAATCCTTCAAAGAAAGCTTTATCCCGTCAAAGTCAGACGACACGGGGACGCTTATCAGTAAAATTATAGTACTTGCGTCTGTTATAGCTCTGCTTGTCTGTCTTTACCTTGTGGGACTGCATTTTTACCGCATATGGGAGACGGAGAAGAATTCCGCTGAACTCGGCGGGATTTACAGCGGACAAGGAGCACACGTTATTGAGCGCGTGACTACTGCCGTGACGACACCGGCGGTTACGGACGCGTCGGGTGTTACTGTCGCGCCGAAAGAACCGTGGGTTGAGCCGCCGAGACTGCCGGCGGTTGCCGATATGCTCGCTTTGAATGAGGATTATCAGGCTTATATCAGTATCCCCGGGGTATTTTCGGAAGTTGTCGTGAAACATGACGACAATGAATATTACCTCACGCATAATTTTTACGGTCAAAAGCGTTCGGCAGGAACGGTTTTTGCCGACTACAGAAATGTAATAAACGGCGAAAACGTAAGCGACAATATAGTCCTCTACGGTCATAACAACCGCGACGGCACAATGTTCGGGAATATGGATTATTACAAATATAATGTAAACTACTGGCTGAAAAACCCGTTTGTGTATTTCGATAACTTCTATTCGCAGGATGTTTACGTCATTATTGCTTCATTTATCACCAACGTTGACCCTGAAGATGATAACGGAACTGTGTTTGATTACCAGAATTTCATAA
>JAISHV010000085.1 GCA_031262495.1 Ruminococcus sp. | reverse complement strand
GGGGTGAGAGGGAGAGGGGGCGGCGTCACGCCTGCCACGATAAATAGCCGCCCCCTCTCCCTCTTGCCCCTGACAAAGTCATGCAAACGTGACATTCACGACATTCATATAACATTCATCCGACATACATCCGACATTCAAACGGACATTCACATTCTGTCCTCTGTGTTCTATCCTCTAACCGATTTTAACTACTGAATTTTTAATACTTCCCTATGTCTACAATCTGCTCTGTTTCAACCCCCCACGGTTTAGGCGGTATCGCCGTAATACGCATAAGCGGACCTCTGGCATTTAAAATTGCCGACAAGGTATTTAAATCAGCCGCGAATCCTCCGAAAACCCCGCCGCAAATGAAGACGTATACCTGTGCGTATGGGCAGGTTTACAGCAATGATGAAATTATTGACGACTGTATTTTAAGTGTCTTTCGCGCGCCTCACAGTTTCACAGGCGAGGATGTGTGCGAAATCTCCGTTCACGGGGGTTACCTCACCGCAAAGAAGACAGTTGACGCACTCATAAACAGCGGAGCTGTACACGCCCGAAACGGCGAATTCACCGAACGTGCCTTTTTAAACGGCAAACTCTCCCTTACGCAAGCAGAATCCGTTATGGATGTTATCAGAGCCAAAACAAATACAGAACTCCGTATGGCGAACGCCAAAAAAGACGGATTGCTGGCAAAGCGGATTGAGAAAATTACCGGTGATTTACGCGGATTATGCGCAAAACTCGGCGTTTGGGCTGACTACCCCGATGATTATGATTATTATTTCGAGAACTTCGATATAGAAGAAATCCTCTTGTCTGTTAAGTCAGATTTAGAAGAATTAACAAAATCTCCAAAATCAGACGAAATTATAAGAAACGGCATCCCGACCGTCGTTATCGGCAAACCGAATGTCGGGAAAAGCAGCTTTTTGAATTGCCTGACAGGGCGCAGCACCGCGATAGTATCAGACATTCCGGGGACTACCCGCGATATTATCGAAACCGAGATTATGATAGGCGAACACCGCCTTCGTATAAAAGACACCGCCGGTATTCACGAAACCGCCGACATTATTGAGACAATAGGTATTGCCCGCGCCAAGGAAGCCGCAGATACAGCCGAGATTAAACTTCTGATTTTTGACGCCGGGAATATTGATGACTGTGATTTTGAAATCTATAAAAATCTTGCCGAAAAATCTAATACAATTGCTATAATCAATAAAACCGACCTGAATATAGACTTGCCGTCTGAAATGCTCACGCGAATAAATGCCAAAGCCGCCTTTACTGTAAAAATTTCAGCAAAAAACGGCACAGGTATTGACGAATTTACAGAGATTTTGGACAAATTTATAAAACAATCAAAAATTTACCCTGACACTGAATTTGTATTAAACGAACGCCAGATGACTATCGCGGCGGCGGCGTTATCAAGGATAACGGAAACGGTTGATGTTTATAAAACAAGTGCAGCACTTGATATAATTTCGGTTATGTGCGACAGCGTTTTATCAGAGCTTCTGACGCTTTCCGGTGAGAATATTACCGTAGCCGTAGCCGATAAAATTTTCAGCGAATTTTGTGTCGGTAAATAGCCGATAAACGCTTAATTTTACAGACTTTGTAAGCGTTACTGCTTTTTTAAGTAATAATCTGACACGAGAATTGTACTTGTTTTTAAAAATTTGAGAATGTGAAATTATCACACAATTTTCACTTGACATTTACTGAAAATATTGATACAATAAGAGTAAGCGGAATTTTTTTAGCGGGAGACCCGCTGTGCCGCAACGCGGCGTTTCGCTGATGGACGTATTTCTGAATTCAAAGATGCTCACCGCGTTAAAGCAAATACCTATCTTTTGTACTCTGCACTTTTTATTTTGTACTCTGTACTCTCCTTTGAGGCTATAAAAAATGAAATTAGAATATACCATGCTTGAAGAACTCCGGCTTGCCGGAAACGACATCGAAGGAGCTGTCGGGCGTATGATGGAAAATCAGGCGCTTTTAAATAAATTTCTGCTCGGGTTCCCCGATAATGCGCGCATTTTAAATGTAAAAAAAGCTTTAGGGAACAGCGAATTTAAATCACTCGAAGAGGCTGTACATAAAATAAAAGGCACTGCCGGGAATTTAGGGCTCACCGCTCTTTATAAAATTGCCTCAACGTTCACCGACGACGTAAGGCGCAAAAATCGTCCCGCATTTGCTGACGATTTCAAGTTATTAGAAGATGAATACCTCAAAGTCACAAACATTATAAATAAATATATTGTTCCTGTACCGCCGCAATCATAAATAATTTACAAAGTTTCTAATTTAAATTAAAATAAATTTATGAAATTTGCCATATTGCCATATATTAATAATAGTCTGTTCAAAGAAAATACTTGACTTTACATAAAAAAAGCGTTATAATTAATATACGGTTTTGTCACCGCTTGTGTAAATATGAGCAGTATACTTTAGTTAACTGAAAAAAATTCAAATTCAACCTTTCAATCGGGGTCAATCGGGGGATTATATGAGAAATGTGCTGATTACCGGAGTGTCCGGACTTATCGGAACCGAGGTCGCCAACCTTTTACTTAACAAAGGTTTTACAATTGTCGGAACCGACACCAAACCTTCGTCTATCATCAACCCGAATTTTACTTATATCGAAGCTGCGCCTGACGATAAAGGGAAGATATCAGGGCTGTTTTCGCAATATAAATGCGATGCGCTTGTTCATCTTGCCTGTTCGTGTGACAACGATTTCCCGGCTCTGCTCGGCAAAGAAGAGATTAAAATTGCGGCAAACTGTGATAAGTTTTTATATGAAGCAGCTGTTAAAGCCGGTGTAAAGGATATTCTTCTGCTCTCGTCGCATATGGTTTATGCGGTGCAAAAATCCCGCGAGCCTATCCGTGAGGGCAACGATGTAAAACCCTCGACTACATACGGCGAAATTAAAGCCGATTCGGAAAAGATTTTAGCGAAAGCCGTCGGGAAATCCTCGACGAACGCCGTTATTATGCGTATGCCCCAAATGTATACCAAAGACTTCGTAGAAAATCTCCACTCAAAGATTTGGGACCCAAAAGATGCCTGCGTATTTGTATACGGCTACGGCGAATACGGATTCACATTCTGTTGTCTTTATAATCTCTGCGATTTCATCTTAGGGATTTTAGCGGGTGCGGCAGGGCTGACAAATTATACCGGTATTTATAACATTTGCGATACCAAACCCATTTTGGCAAAAGATATAGTTGAGTTTATGAAACAATTCCACCGTATCGGCGCGGTTATTCAAAGAAACTACGGTACAGACGCCATAAAAGCCGCTATGGCTTTCGGCGGCAAAACAGCAAAAGCCGACTACCGCTACAACGATATAGGCATCATCTGCTCAAATATCTCCTACGACAACACCAAAGCCCAGCGTATTGCACCGTTTAGATGGAAGTTAGCGAATACCAAATAAGAAGACAGAGGCGAGAGGACAGAAGACAGAGCGACTGCTCACCCTTAATTCGGATAATAACGAAAATCTCATTACCAACTTTGTTGTGGTAATGAGATTTTGTTATTTTATACTAATATGCATTTAAAGAATTGATTGAATTTGCTTTGAAACAACGGGCGACCGAGGGCGGTCGCCCCTACAGACCCCAAAAATTAAATACAATTTGTAGGGGCGGGCGCCCCCGCCCGCCCGCATATCATTCCATTTTTCTATTAAGCTAAGTTTAGGTATTCGGTTGCTCTGTATTCTGTCTTCTCGCCTCTGTCTTCTGTGCTACCATAGCTCATTCCCCTGCGGCTTTCCCCAGTCAATCTCTACAGGCTCATAATCACCTTCAAAACCTTCAAAGAGTTCCTCAATGGTACTATGTTCTTCCTTTTCGTGTAATTCTGCTAATTCTTCTAATTCCTTCATAAACTCATCTTCCGTTATAATCATACTTCTATCACCTGTTTTAAGATAATGTGTCACGTCATCTAACATATTAAATAACCGTATCCTAAAATTATCCGGGTGCATATAATCGTCGTTGTTCTCCCAGTCATCGGGGTCGCCGACTGGTTTTAGGGATTCACGTAAAACTTTTATATCAATTTTTTCATTTTCCATAATTACACCAATACAGGGCGGGCAACCCGCCGGTTAATTCGCGATGGAAGTCTTTCAGAGATTTGAGATGCTCGCCGCGTAGAAGCAAATATGAACGTGACGTTATTCAGTTATTTACTCTGTCATCTGACTTCCGGCATCTTTAATTTCTTCAATAGCCGGCATAACCAATCCCGACTGTTTAAAGAGTTCCTGAAGCGGGGGGACTGATTTTGCTATACCGCTGATAAAATCAGCCGTTGACGTTTTGCCGTCTTTGCCTGAGCCGCTGTCCCATACCGTAACTTTATCAATCTTGATATTCTTAATCGCTTCTGTTTGAATTTTCGTGAGGTCTTCAAGCTTATCGGCAATCATCAGCTTAACTGCCGCGTCGGCATTGCCGCCTGCTGCCGCTATGAGTTTTTGCATACCTTCGGCTTGTTTTTCGAGGATTTCTTTCGCGCCTCGCGCTTGTGCGTCGAGTTTTGCGAAAATCGAATCCGCCTCACCCTTCGCTTTGCGGCGCATAACTTCTGCTTGCGCTTCTGCGGCGATTTCGGCTTCTTCTTTGGCAATTTGTGCTTTCGCAACTATATCAGCCTGACCGCGTGCTTTTTCAAGCTCAAAACGCACCATTTCCGCTTCCTGTTGCGCCTTATAGGCTTCTTCTTGGGCGCGGGCTTTTTGTACGGCTTCTGCCGCTGTGGCAAGTTTGAGTGCTTCCGCTTCTTGTTCGCGGCGTTTAGCTTCCGAACGCGCAACGTCGATTTTACTGTTGTTTTCACCGGTGATAGCTAAAGCATTAGCTTCCGATACCTTAATACGCTGGTCGCGGTAAGCTTCTGCCTGACCGATTTCACCGTCACGGTCTTTTTCGGCAACGGATTTCTTCGCATCATTTATAGCTTTCGCCGCCGCTTCTTTACCGAGAGCCTCGATATATCCCGATTCATCGTTGATGTCGGTTACGTTTACGTTAATAAGGCGCAAGCCGATTTTTTTCAGTTCCTGTTCAACATTCGCCGAAACAGCAAGCAAGAATTTGTCGCGGTCGGAATTTATTTCCTCAATATCCATTGTAGCAACAACCAAACGCAGCTGTCCGAAAATAATATCACGCGCAAGCTCCTGAACTTCCATCATCTTAAGCCCCAAGAGACGTTCAGCTGCATTCTGCATTACAACAGGTTCAGTCGAAATACCAACCGTAAAACGCGACGGCACATCAACACGGATATTTTGTTTTGATAAAGCATTTCTAAGGTCTACATTCATCGAAATAGGTGTCAAATCCATATACTGGTATGACTGAATAATAGGCACAATAAACGCCGCGCCGCCGTGAATACACTTAGCGGAACGTGTTACGCCCTCGTTATTTTTCCCGACTTTACCGTAAATAACAAGGATTTTGTCAGAGGGGCATTTTCTGTATCTTGAGAGTATTGCGCAAAAGAGGATAAATCCTATAATAACAAGGATTGCCGTAAAAAAGATTGTTTCAGGGTACATAGTTATTCTACCTTTCAATTTTCAAAAAAATTTAATAAGATTTCAGCCTAAAATATTAAAAAATCTATTATTTACCTTGTGACTTAATATGTAAAGCAATTTTAACATCTTCGCGCTGTATATGCTTTATAAGCCAATCGCCGATATTGAGGTTCACAAGCCCCACGAGTTTAATACTCGGACCCTCTTTTTCAAATTGCGCGCAGATTTCAGCGACGTATTTTTTAAAACCCTCGTGAATTTTGCGGTGATTTTGGAAATCGGGATAACCGCTTTGCTGTTGGAGTTTCTCTTCATCAGCGAAATGTTTTGCCGTATAGGATTTCAAAAAATCCATGGTTTTTTTGAGGTGATCTTTGCCTTTGCCGCTTTGACAAGCTTCCAGCATAGCATCAATTGCCTTAAAGAGTTCCTTGTGCTCTGAATCTATGAGTGTGTTACCAGTTGCCCAACTTTCGTTCCAATTATACATAAGATATAGTCTCCTTATATTCTCTTCACCAAAACCCCGTCCCCCGCTAAAGCTGTCACCATAACAACTGTTCCTGTCCCGAGAATATCATCGTCGTCCGAAACGGCATCAGCTTCCGTTAATTTCCCCTGAACCTCGACAGTAACTTTACCTTGTTTCCCGGGAATAATCGGGATATAGACTTCCGCTGTTTTTCCGACGGCATTATTGAGATCTTCTGTGCCGTCTTCGGAGAGTTTTGAGATTGCTACAGTGAGTTTCGCGATACCGAACATCACCGCCGTGCCGGCTAAAATCCCCAAAACGAGGCATAAAATCGTGGGCAAGTTCGCGGCATACATGAGGATTGCGCCCCATGAGAAGACCGCAAAGAACGCCGAGATCCCCAGAAGCGTAAAAATCTGCGCCGCCGTCAATTCAGAATGAGCGGGCGTTCCGCTGTCAAATTCCGCACTCTCAAGGTCGCCTATAGGCGTGGCATCGCCCATAGCTTCAATATCGCCGACACCTTCAATGCCGCCTGTATCAGAGGCATTGCCCCCAATGTCGGCGGCTGAACCGATACCGATAATCAGTAAGACAAGCTGTAAAATCAGCAAAACACTGCTGCCGACCGCGATAATATACATAATCTGTATAAAAAGCGGCAAAGTCTCCCACCAAGTATTAAACATATCCAATAAATCACTCCCTCACTAAATTTTGTAAATAAAATTGTTAATTTAATTTACGATTATATTATACTATATATTCTATAGTTTGTCAAGAAATTTTAGAAATTTTATGCTGCAAATTTTAAAACACCCTTTCGGTATATTATTGAAATTAAAAAATATTACGAAACGATTAAATTTAATAAAAACACTTGCAATTTTAAAAAGAATATTTTATAATGTATATGGGGTATCAGCGAATCTGCAAATGTTAAAAATCCCCATAAGGAATGTAATGGCTGAACTTGTATATGACAACGCGGGAAGACTGCTTTTTACGGAAGAGATGAAACACGAGTACACGGTACTCATGCCGATGATGCTGCCGCTTCATTTTAAGATGTTGGAGTCGATTTTCAACAGAAACGGTATTCATGCGGAACTTTTAGAGACCACAGGGCGCAGAATCGTTGATGAAGGACTGCGGAATGTACATAATGATACGTGTTATCCCGCACTTTTGGTTATCGGTCAGATGATTGACGCGCTTAAATCCGGGAATTACGACTTGCACAAAACCGCTTTGATGATTACACAGACGGGCGGCGGATGCAGAGCTTCAAATTATATCCATTTACTGCGCAAGGCTCTTATAAACAACGGGCTTGAGTATGTTCCCGTGATTTCACTTAATTTCTCGAATATGGAGAAAAACCCGGGATTTGTAATTACCGCGCCGATGTTTAAGGATATGATAGTCGGGATATGTTACGGCGATTTTCTCGTATGGATAGGCAATCAAGTCCGCCCCTACGAAAATAATAAGGGCGACACCGACAAGCTTATTGACAAATGGAAAACTTATCTATGCGATACTCACTTTAAAATAGCAGAGTATTCCAAAAATCTCAAGAAAATCCTTAAAGAGTTTGAGGAGATTCCCGTCACGATAGTGCCGAAAGTAAAAGTCGGGATAGTCGGAGAGGTATACATCAAATTCGCGCCTTTGGGCAACAACAACCTTGAGGATTTCCTGCGGCGTGAAGACTGTGAAGTGGTTATAACAGGGCTTCTTGATATGATACTGTTTATGGCAGACCATCATATTGTCGATACACAGCTTTATCATATGAAATATAAACGCTTTTTCGTATCGGAAGCTATAAAAATCTTTATGCGCGGTGTTCAGGACCAAATCATAAAAGTAATTAAAAAATCGCGGTTTACGCCGCCCGGGCGGTTTGAAGTCACAAAGAGCAACTCAAAGGGTTATGTTTCGCCCGGCAATAAAATGGGCGAGGGTTGGCTTTTGACGGCTGAAATGCTTGAACTGCTTCACTCCGGCGTGAATAATATAGTATGTGCGCAGCCGTTCGGCTGTCTCCCGAATCACATTGTCGGCAAAGGCATGATAAGAAAAATCAGAAATGCCCACCCCGAAGCAAACATAGTCGCCGTAGACTACGACCCCGGCGCAACAATAGTTAACCAAGAAAACCGGCTGAAACTGATGCTGTCTAACGCAAAGAAGAAGTTAGAGGTTAGAAGTGAGATGTTAGAGCAATAACGCCCGGATTTCAGATAAAACGCGGAAAAGTTCGTAGAGGCGGGCGGGGTAGCCGCGCTACGAGGTGCACCGCCCCTACTACCCAGTACCAACTAAAACTTTACAAATTGTTGATACTTAACGGGTAAACGAAAATATCAAAATCGCTGATAGACCGCCACCATGCTGCCACAGGGGGGTGGGGGAGGGGGGTGTCGGGGGTGAGGGGGTAGGGGGGCGGCGTGTCACTACCGCCGCTATAGCCGCCCCCCTACCCCCTTACCCCTGACAATTTCATGCAAACGGACATTCACGACATTCATATAACATTCATTCTGACATTCAAACGCGACATTCACTGCAGCAACGCTGCGGGACATCTCATATTGACATTCATATGCAGCATCGCTGCGAGACATCTCAAACGCACATTCACGGCAAATGAAAAATAGTATAAAAAATTAAAATAAATCACGAAGATTCAAGAGTTTTCTAACTAAGAAAGGGGAAAAAATCATGGCTAACACACAAGGAATCGGCGCGTATACAGCAATGCTCAATGACCCGTCTGTTTATCAGACAAAGACACAGAAGCTTGCGGCTGAATTTTTAGAATCAGACAAGGGCAAAGAAATTACAGAACGTCTCAATAAACAAGAAGAGACAAAAAAAGCCGAAGCGGAGGCTAAACAAGCCCGCCGCAGCACATACCAAAGCCCGTTTCAGACAGGTTATACCGATAATCGTCAGGTGAATAAAGATTCGGCAGACCTTGAAAATTCTGCAAAGAATTTAATCAGAAACGCAGACGACAAACGTGTTACGGGCAAATCCCTTAAAGATTCGCTCAAACAGTTTATGAAAGACTATAACGAAACTATTGACGCGCTCAAAAATTCCGACGACAAAGAAGCCCTCAAATCCGGCTCGCAAATGGTTAATACTACTTCACAATATGAAGAACAATTAGAGAAATTAGGTTTAAAAGTAAACAGCGACAACAAACTCGAAGTTGAAGACGAAAAGAAACTTGAAGCCGCAGCGGCTGAAGAAATCAAAGCCATTTTCGGCAGCGGGACAGACTCATTCGCTTCAAAAGTAAAAGGCTCTGCCTCGGATATTAACGACGCCACATCAAGCTATAACCAAACATATACCCGCAATGGGACTAATGTTTTTGGGACAACATAGAGGTTAGAAGTCAGAGATTAGAAATTAGATAAACAGAGCCTTGTTTTCGGTTGAAAACAAGGCTCTGTTTTTGTTTTTATTTTGAATACTTCTCGGCAATAAATTTATAATACTTAAACGGTACAAAATACCCCTGTGCGTGATTGCAGACAGGGCATGACGTGGGGGCAATCGGTCCTTTGTGAATATGTCCGCAGTTTAAACAAATCCACTCTGTGTCTTTGTCGCCCTCAAAAAGCTTTGATTCTTCAAGGAGTTTGGCAAAACACCCGAAACGATCGGCGTGCATCTGCTCAATTAACGCAATTTTCTCAAAAGTGAATTGAATATCCGCAAAGCCCTCTTTTTTTGCCGTTTCGGCGAAAGACGGGTATACATCTGTCGCCTCGTCAGTCTCATTTTTCACTGCCGCCAAAAGAAGCCCTATAGGGTCGTCAACATTGTCTACAGGATAATTTGCGCCCGGAATCTCAATCTGCGTTCCGCTTTCGGATTTTAAGAGATTATAAAAAATCTCCGCGTGCTCTTTTTCCTGTGCGGCACTGATCGTGAAAATGTTGTTCAGAAACCAAAAACCCGCTGTCTTAACTTTCGATGCGGAAAACGTGTACCGCATCCATGCCTGACTTTCACCGGCAAACGCCCTCATTATATTTATCTTTGTCTGACTCTTTTTGAAATCCATCGCTTTGCTCCTTTATAATTTTTGGGATTATTATGTACTTATAAATGCCTTATATTCGTTATTTTTGAAATTTTAATGAAATATAAAATTTTTAATATTTCTACGAAACATAGAAATTTTTGAAATTTAACGCCATAATGCTCGATTTCATTAAAAATTCATAAAATAAATCATAAAAAATCTCAAAAGTTTAATTAAAAGATGTTTTTTTATGCTTTGAAATGTAGTATCATATAAACAGAGGTAAAACTCACTTGAGTTAATTGTACCTCGAATAATACGCGAAAAACGTTATCAACACGTGAATTCTGCGTATGAAGGGATTGAATAAGTGTAATCTATGAAAAATCTAAAAACCACTCTAACACCGTTCCAACACTCATCTGCACACTACTTAGCTCTTTTTTTCAGCACAAATCCGCACACGCTTTTAGCAAATGATTAACCATAATCGAGTACATACCCGCACGCACTTATTGATCCTGAATACAGAATACAGAGTACAGAATACAGAAGAGGACAGAAGACAGAATACAGAGTACAGAATACAGATGTCAGAAATCAGATGTCAGAAGTCAAAATACAGAATACAGATTCGTACATATTATAGTTAATGTTAAACCATTTTCCGCGACTGCTGCGCAGATAACAGAAGTCAAGAATACAAAAAACACGTATTCGCTTCTACGCGGTGAGCATCTTTCGCCGCTGAAAGACTCCCATCGCGATCCGGCAGCGACGCAGTCGCTCTTTTCAAAGAAAGGTATTGCTTATGAAAAATTTAAAAATCAGTCGAAAATTGTTGGTTGGGTTTGGTGTTCCTGTTTTCTTAACCGTTGTGATTATGCTGCTAGTGCTTTTTACGAATATTCAGTCGATAAAAAATATCGGGCTTGTCGGGGAACAAACCGATTTATGGAACTATGCACAGACAGTTAAAACTCATTTCGCCTCTGCACGTGTGAGTGCTCTCGGCGTATACTACAACTATACGGACGATTCTTACGATAAAACCGTAACTTCCCTCGAAGAATCCGAAAAAGCTATCAACGCAACCATTAAATACATCGAAGAAACCCCCGCGCTTGCGCAGTTCAAAACCGATGCCGACAGTGCGGCAGAGTCCATTAAAACCTATACTGAAGAACTTCAAACTATGGTTGATGCATTATTAAACGCTCAAACGTCGTATGATGAAGCCGTAGCCACAGGCGGGGAACTTACCGACAACCTCGGCGCAATCCTCGGGCGTGCGGTTGAACTTACATCAAATGACTTTTCTGTAATTCAGTCAGGCGGTACAGCCGACGTTGCTCACCGTATCACAAATTTAACCAGTGCTACAGAAGTTAATGATGCAATAGCTCAAGCGCGGGTTTTAGTACGCGGCGCGTTGTCGGGTTATACAACCGAAGCGGGCGAACAGGCTCTTGAAGCGGTTGCGACCGCCCAAACTGCAATAGACAATTATTATGCTTCAATAAACGATGCCCAGAATCGTGCTTCTATCGAAATAGTACAAGAAGCTCTTGCAAATTACGGCGCATCATTAAATGACTATATCGAGTCTCAGGGTGTTATAACAGCTTCTGCCGCCGCATTCAGTGCTGCCGCTGCCGAAGCGGAGGGTTATATTGATACTTTGCAGGACCAAAACGAAACTGTAAACGGTTCTGTCGCGGAAACATCAAACCTTGCTACATTCGCGCTTATCATTGTTGTGGGGATAGTTATAGCTTCACTCATTATTACAATAATTGTAGCCGGAAAAGTTACACGCTCTATCGCCGACCCAATATCATATGTTACACATATACTAAATCAACTCAGTACCCGCGGGAAAACCACATATACGGAAGCCGAATACAAAAAACTCCGCGAATTCGCACAGTCAAAAGACGAAGCGGGCGAATGTGCCGTGAACCTTGAGCGTATGATGGAGGCATTAAACGGCGTAGCAGGTCTTTTATCAACTATCGCGGCGGGCAACCTCAATATCACTCATAAAGAAATGTCAGAAGACGATGTTATTTCAAAATCTATCATTAATATGCTTGACAACTTAAACACGATGTTCGGCGAAATTGATATGGCTTCCGACCAAGTTACAATCGGAGCTTCACAGATTTCAGACGCTTCTCAGTCGTTAGCAGAAGGTTCTACAGAACAAGCGGCAACCGTTGAGGAACTCTCCGCTTCCATTCATGATGTCGCTGAAAAAACGCAATTGAACGCCGTTCGTGCAACAGATGCATCAAAACTCTCCGGCGCAATCAAGGATAAAGCGGTTACAGGTTCACAGCAAATGTCCGAAATGACAGCAGCCGTTAATGAAATAAATGCGGCATCTCAGGATATTTCAAAAGTAATAAAAGTAATAGATGATATTGCATTCCAAACGAATATTTTAGCTCTCAATGCCGCTGTAGAAGCCGCACGAGCAGGCGAAGCCGGGAAAGGATTTGCAGTAGTTGCAGATGAAGTCCGCAATCTTGCATCTAAATCCGCGGCGGCGGCAAAAGAGACAGGACAGCTTATTGAAAATGCAATGCGCAAGTCCGAACAGGGTGCTGATATAGCGTCACAAACCGCTGTTTCACTCTCCGAAATCGTAGACGGTATCAACAAATCTGCTGCCCTCATAGGCGAAATAGCAAGCTCATCCGAAGAACAATCCTACGCCATAAACCAAATCAACGTAGCGATAGAACAAGTCTCCGAAGTAGTACAAAAGAACTCCGCGACAGCAGAAGAATGTGCCGCCTCAGCAGAAGAACTCAACGCCCAATCCTCAATCTTAGCCGACCACGTAGCACAGTTCACATTAAGATAAACAAAGTTTATCTTAATGTGAACAGAGGTCAGAAGTCAGATGTCAGAAGTCAGAGTGAATGTCCTCTCCGGCTCCCCGTGAAAAAAGTTTTCATCTTTTCAGCCCGTGCTTTTCTCCCGAAGTACGTGGATTTAATAGAGAACAGTTAAATGCTGTTCTCTTTTTTTGAAATTACAAAAAAATAATAACTAAATTCATTTACATTCATCAAAAATTATGATATAATAGAAATAGAAAATACAAGGGGGATTAATTTATGTCACAGCAAATAGGTTTGAATACAACTAATGCGAATATTCGTGCAATTCCCGATTTTATAGGCGGGATTTTAAAGATATGCAATAATATGCAAAACATATATGTAAAAAACTTTGAAAAAGAAATTTCAGAGAATTTTGATAATTTAATCAAAAACCTTTTGAGAGAATTAATTGCTCAAAAAATCCCTAAAAATGATATTTGCGCACAACTCGGAATCAGTGAAAGAGTGTTTAATCGTCTTTATGAAGAAATCTGCGACGATGACCTGATTAAAGAAACAGAAGCCCGCATTGAAGAAGCCGGCGGGTGGGATGAAATGCGGAAAGATTCGATTTCAAGAGAGGAACTTTTGAAATTATGGGATATTACCGAAGAAGATTTAAAAGATTGCGAGGATTATGATTGATGGGATGGTATTATACTTTATATTCTAAAGTCGAAGAAGATAAAAAGTCATTGTCAAAATCTGATAAAATCCGCATAATCAGAAAACTTGATGAAGTTGTCAAAAACCCCCTCCCATTCACAGAGGGCGGTTTCGGCGAACCTCTCGGTCATAAATACGGAAACAACCTCACGGGTTGCTGCAAGATTAAACACAGAGGTATCGGAAAACGCACTGTCTATAAACTATATCGGACAGACGAGGAAATGTACATAATTGTTATCTCGGGAAGAGCAGATTTTGAGGTTTATGATATTGCCGCCAACCGCCTGCCCGATGCCGAAGCAGAGCGTGTATTAAGAGACTGATCGAATAGAAAAACATACATACTTGTATTGTTTACGCGGCGAGCGTTTGAAGTCACTTAAAATATTTTTATCGCGAAATGACTGCCGACTCGGTCGGTGCGTGAAGGGAGAGCAAGTTAAACCTTGTATAAATTATGAAATACATCACCCCAAAACAAATGAAAGAACTTGAAAATTCATCTGAGGCGGCGGGCGTTTCTAAATCGGTTTTGATGGAGAATGCCGGTGCGGCTGTTGCTATGCTTGTCGCCGAGAAGATGGGTTATATTGATTTAGAGGGCGGCGCAACTATACTCTGCGGAGAAAAAAACAACGCCGGGGACGGCTTTTGCGCCGCTTTAAACATAAATGAAATGGGAATACCCGTGACCGTTATTCTGCTTTGCGGCGAACCTGCTACGGGTATAGCTTACGACCGCTATGAACAGGTTTTGAATACGCCGGGGATTACCGTGTTTTTGCCGCATAATGACATTTCGAGTATTTTTTCGGTGCTGTCACATTCCGGCGTAATCATTGATGCTGTATTCGGGACGGGATTTAAGCCGGAACGCGGTTTGCCTGAAACTGTCCGCATTTGTTTTGATTATGTAAAACATACTACCGCGCTTAAAATTGCGGTTGATTTGCCGTCGGGCGGTGATGCTTTAACAGGCGAATGTGACGTAAATACATTCAAAGCCGACTACACCGTGACATTCGCGTTCCCGAAAACGGGCATGGGGATTTCACCGCTTCAAACTCTCTGCGGTGAAATTATTACCGCCGACATCGGTGTCCCTAAATCCTGTATTTCAAAATTGCCGATTGTGGATGACGTTTCGCCCGATTTTAAGAAAATTTTCCACAAGCGCAAAATTGATTCTTATAAATATGATTTCGGGAGAGTCCTCTGTATCATGGGGTCGTCGCGAATGAGCGGGGCAGCTCAAAAAGCCGTAAAATCTGCTTTCAGAAGCGGATGCGGGCTTATTACGCTTGCGTCCTCAAAAGAGGTTATCGACCGTATCGGCGGACATATCCCCCAAAGTATGTTTTATCCGCTTTCGTCTGATAAAAACGGTTTTATTACGTCGGCGGGTGTTCCGGTGCTTTTAAAATCGGGCTATGATGTTGTTGCCGTGGGCTGCGGCATGGGCGTAACCGCCGAAACTCAAAAAGTTGTATCAGATATACTTAAATCCGATATCCCCGTAAAAATAATTGATGCAGACGGTATAAATGCATTATCGGAAAACATAGAATTACTAAAAGAAGCTAAAGGGACAATCTGTCTGACACCACACGCTGCGGAATTAGCGCGCCTGTGCGGCGTAACTGCCTCGGAAGCCGCCGCCGACCGCTCACTTTTTGCCGCGAAACTCGCGCGTGAATACGGCGTTTATGTTTTGGCAAAAGGCGTACCGAATTTTATCGCCTCGCCCGACGGTTCAATCGGACGTTTATTCGCCGGCAACCCTGCACTCGCGAAAGGCGGTTCGGGAGATTGCCTTGCCGGTATCTTAGCGGGAATTTTCGCCGGAAACAAGAAAACGGATGCTACCGCCGCTGAAATTATAACGGGAGCTGTTGCTCTGCACGGATTGGCGGCTGATATTGCGCGTGACAAATTCACCGAAATAAGTGCTGACTCGGGCGATGTGATTGATTCAATTCATTTAGCTTTAATCAAAGTTTTAAAAGGCTGACGGCTGAAAGTTTCTTAAAAAACTCTCGGCTTACTAAAAAATCAGCCGGGAGTTTTTGTAATGAAAAAATTTTCAATATTAATTTTAGGTCTTATTTTAGCAGTAAGTTTGACAAGCTGTAAGACACTTACGGGCACAAAAGTCCCTGATTTGGACGTGCCTTTTACGGCGAATATTGATGTGGAGTCAGAAGGACTTGAATTCAACGCCGACATAAAGCGGCTGGGTAATGCTTTATGGGAGATGGAAATTACGTCACTGCCGCTTCAGGGCATGAAGATAACGTATACAGACGAGGGGATTACGTCGGTTTATAATGGTTTTGAAACGATAACGCCGATAGAAGAGATTTTACCCGGTAATGTCTTTATGCAGATTTTCAGCGCGTTTGACACAGCGGCGGCAACAGAAAACCCCGTATTAAAAGAACGCGACGGCGATATAGTGTTCTATGGAGAAATCCCCGCCTCATCTTTTGAAATCTTAATCGACAAAGAATCCACAGCACTCGAAGAACTCATCTTCCCCGAAAGCGGGATTGAGATTGAGATAAATAATATTATTACTAAAATATGACCGGCGACCAGCTGTCAATTCGCGATGGCAGTATTTCAGAACGTTTTAGATGCTCACCGCGTAGAAGTGTTTAATAATGTTCATTAAATTAACGCCGCGTTTTCAAGCGAAAACGCGGCGTTTGATATTGCGGCGGGCGGGCGAACACAGTTCGCCCCTACATAATTTCTCAGTAACTTTTACGCGGTGAGCATCTTACGACAAGAGTAATACTTCCATCGCGAATTAACCGCCGACTTGGTCGGCTGCGGATAAGAGGACTTGAACCTCCACCGAGTTGCCCCGATTAGAACCTGAATCTAACGCGTCTGCCGATTCCGCCATATCCGCATATTTGTGCGCACATTTTTGTGCAAGGAATAGTATAACATATTTCATGTTATTTGTCAATGAACAATTTGTGAATATTACAATTTTAGATTTAATTACACAAGGAAATTTTGTCAAAAACTGTTGCAATTTGTCGAGATTTGTGCTATAATGGTTTTAATAAATTTTAAAGAGGTAGAAATTTGTTAATAACCAGAACCGTAAATGAAAATATTGAATCAAAAGCAATTGACTTTGACACAGGTATCCTTATTTTGGGGAAAAGCAGAAATTTTATAAAATCAGAACTCGGTAAAATCTTAAACGTCTTCACGAATAAGATAATTTGTGCGGAGGAAGTTTCTACCGAGTCAGTTTTCGGGCTGAAAAATTTGCTGATTATTTTTCCGGACGACACCCAGCGAAAAAACGCTTTAATTGCATCTGTAATGGCTTCCGCGAATGGTACTAATGTATACATATTCGCTGTGAAACCGTTTTTTGCCGCGAAAAATTTCGCACGGGGAGTGATTATTACTCGTGAGGAACTGCTTATTACGGCTGTTACGGCGGCGGCAGAGAATTTCGCACGCGGGCATGAGATGAACCTTGACGGTGAAAGTTTTTATGTGGGGTTCGCTTCATCGGATCCGCTTGAAACGGTTTGCGGACTTGCCGCAGAACTCCCCGACGGAATGAAAAACGCCGCTGTTTTTGTTTCACACCCGGCAGGATTTGATTTTTCACCGTTTAAAAACTTGCTCGGGCAAACATTTTTCGGCTATCATTCGTTTTACAGTTTGATTTTCGGCAATGAAGACACAGAACTTTTCAGGGCAGATGCTTTTATCAAACAGAGGTAAGAAACAGAAGTCAGAGGTCAGAAAACAGAAGTCAGAGCGACTAAATACCTTTATTTCGGATAATAACGAAAATCTCATTATAACCTTAAAGGTGGTAATGAGATTTTTCTATTATCTGAATTTAAGATAATATGCCGCTCTGTCTTCTGACCTCTGACATCTGACCTCTGCGTTTGTGCAACTTCTACAATTTTCCCTCTGAAAATTTTCTGAATTTTTCACATTTTACACTTGTTTTTCTTATTAAAATATGCTAAAATATATAAGAATAGTGTCCGCACAGCCGACCAAGAGGAGTCATTAACCTCTAATCGACTGCGATTTGTGCGATTCTCACCCCGCGAAATCGGGCGGAAACAAATTTTCAACCGGCAGTTTATTCCCGCGAAAACGGTGTTCACCGCTGTTTTAGTTGTGTAAGCAAAATTTCACGGCTTTAAATTGTTATGTGTGAAATATTAAAAATTTTCAAACGGGGAAATCCCCGAATTTAAGGAGAAACAAGCTTAATGGCTAATATTAAATCCGCTCAAAAACGCGTAAAAGTTGCCGCAAAGAAAAACTTACGCAATAAGGCAGTAAAAACTGCCCTCAAAACAACCCTCAAAAAAGCTGACTTAGCTCTTTCCGCTAAAACAGAAACAACCGAATCCACTATCAGAGTTGCCATCAAAAAGATAGACCAAGCCGCTGCTAAAGGCATTTTACACAAAAACAATGCCGCTCGTAAAAAATCCGCCCTCCAGAAAAAACTCAACGCACTGGGCTAACAGAATACAGAGTACAGAATACAGATTTTAGTTGCTTCGCAACTACTCAGATTTTAAAAAATGCTCAAAAGCAGTACATCGCTAATCCCAAAATTTTAGGGTTCAGTCGGGTACTGCTTTAATGTAAATATTCAGAGGTCAAAAGTATGCATAAAGTCACTATCGGTATGATTGTCAAAAACGAAAAGAAATACCTTGAACGCTGCCTTAAAGCCTTAAAGCCGCTTCGCGAAGCTGTAGACACAGAACTTGTGATTGTTGACACAGGTTCAACCGACGAAACGCCGGAAATCGCCGAAAAATATGCCGACAAATTCACGCGCTTTGAGTGGACGGAGAGTTTTTCCGATGCCCGAAATCAAACCCTTTCAGGGCTTGACTCAGAGTGGTATATGTATATTGATGCCGATGAAATTCTTGAAGATGCCGAGAATCTTATTAAATTCTTTAATGAATCCCCTGAATGTGATACAGCAACTGTTATTATTAAAAGCTTGATGAAAAACCATCTTGTCGAAGATTCCGCACAGGAATCGCGCCTTTTGAGGATTTATAAAACGCGTCCGGGAATGAAATTTACGGGTATTATACACGAATCGCTTGATGCCCCTGCTGACAACATTGTAAATATCGAAGCCTCGTTTTTGCATTACGGCTATTTATACGAAAACGAAAATGAACGCCGCCGCAAAGAAATCCGCAATGTCTCAATGCTCCGGCGAGTAATTGACGAAAACCCAGAAGACGTTATGGGATATTTCCAGATAGCGGAAGCTTGTTATAGATTTGCAGCTGATGATGCACTGCGTTATTGGACGAAAGGTTATGAAAATGCTAAGACTGCGGTCTGTGAGCCGATAGTAAAATATTGTTATTCAGCGCGCCTGATGATGTTTTTTACAGGTCAGGCTATGTTTGACAGTGTTATTATGTGGCGGCTGAATTTCGATGAGGACCTCAAAAACGACACCGAAATTCGCCGTCCGTTTTACCCCGAAATCGAAGCGGCTTACTACACAGGTTCGGCGTATGCCTTTTTGACACAGTGTTCTGAGGGTGAACAATACGCCGCGGCGTTTGTCACAAAAGATGAGAACACGCCTGAATTCTGTTCGGAAAAGGCTATATTTTGGCTTGAAGAATTTATCCGCCTTTACTCTGAATATAAAGACGGTAAATTTGACAGTCTCGACAATCAATATTACCCTGTTGTGAACGCAAAACAGTCTTCCTATGAAGAAGCGTGTGAAGAGTTGGCTTCTCAATATGCTAAGAAGAAAGATTACATTAAAGCAGCCTTCTATATTGATGAAATTGACCCGAATGAGCGTTTTGAGTTATTCTTTGAAGTAATGAGCGGTCTTCATGATTATTCGCGGATAAAAAAACTTTTTGAATCCGACATCAAGAATTGTACGGCAGCAATTATTAATGCGCTAAGAGAAAGCAGTGAGCGGAAACTGATTTTAACGGCAGCAGTATCCGTTTATCCCGAAGATAACGCGCAATTTTCATATTTTGATGTTGCCTTAAAGTTTGAAGAAAACCGCATTGATACAGATAATTTGACATTGCACGAAAGCCTTATGCTCATTCAATATCTGTCAGGTCTCATTGACCCGAAATCCAAACCTGTTTTGAGGAAGATTTTAGGTAAATATATCGACTCGGTATATCTTATAAAAGACGAAGTGCACTATTCTGACGAAGTGAGAAATGCACTGAAAGTAATTTAGAATTTAGAATGCAGAATGCAGAATTTTAAAATGACCGCCCGATTTTCAATGAAAACCGGACGGTTGTTATAGTTTTTTTTGTGTGTTGCTTGAAGTGAATATACAAAACGGGTGAGTAAGACTAAATCGCGCAGCTTAGCAACCCCGCGGGGGGAGAGGGAGTGGGGGGTGTCGGGGGTGAGAGGGAGAGGGGGCGGCGTCACGCCTGCCACGATAAATAGCCGCCCCCTCTCCCTCTTGCCCCTGACAAAGTCATGCAAACGTGACATTCACGACATCCATATCGACATTCATCCGACATTCAAACGGACATTCACAGACATTCATATAACATTCATCCGACATACATCCGACATTCAAACGGACATTCAACAGAAAATCATTCAAACATTTTTTTCAAAACATCCTTCGACAAAACCCCCGTCAAAAACCCTGTTATCAAAAACATTACCCCGCCGGCGGAAATACTCATAAATATTTGCGGTAAGAGTTCGTATGAACTTGCCGCATTTTTCATGAGCAAAGCCGAAATTCCGCAAAAAATACCGCAGAATGACACGCGAAAAAGTATTGCACCGATGGTTTTTCGTTTTAATTTTGTCACCGAAAAAACCGCTTCCAGCGATACAACCACAATGAAAAGATAACACAAAAATGTCGAAACTGCCGCACCTGTGATATTAAGTTCGGGAATAGGAATGAGCAGAAAGTTGCCCAAGACTTTTAAAATAACCCCTGCTCCTACGATTTTTACGGGGATATCGGCGCGCCCTGCCGCTTGAAGAATTGAAAATGCCGATGTGCTGATACAGGTGAAGATTAAGGCTATCCCTAAAACGCCCATTGACGGGATTATTACGCTAACTTCAAGAAGGCGCGCCGGGAATAAGAATTTGAGTATCAGTTCGGCGATAGCGGCGATGCCGATTCCGGCGGGTATGCTTATTAACGCCGTCGTGAAGATGACGTTTTCGCTGTGTTTTTTTATACCCTCCGTGTCGCCGAGTGCGAAACTTTCGGCGAGCGGCGGCAATATGCTTTTGGCGAACATATTTGTGAATGACGGTACAAGATTAAATACGGTCACGGCAAGCCCTGTGAAGCTCCCGAATATGAATGCAGACGTTTCCGCCGGAGCTAAACCTATGTAGTCAAACCGCCCGCCCGAATCGGCAATTGCCCGCCCCAAAAGCGGTACGGCGGTAGCTATATCCGCAAGCGATGTGAGGTTTGTTACTAAAGCCCCAAGCGAAATAGGTATCGCCGCCGCAAGCAGAGCTTTGATTATTGTTTTTTTATCCGACAAAACATTTTTGCTTAATGAATTTTTGCAGATTAAATTTTGTTTTTGATATAATAAATCTTCAGCCGATTTTGTAATATGTATACTCATTGAAACCGATTCTTTTCGCGGAGCGGCATAGCGAATTATTAAAAAACACATTCCCAAGAAACTCGAAACCGTAACGCCGAAAATCGCGGCAGCGGCGGCGTTCGCGTATAAATCATAGCCGTTTTCAATGCCGAAGTCGAAAAATTGCCCCGACAACGCCAAATTACAAAACCACAGCCCGAAAATAAGTTTTCCGGCGGCTTCAATAACTTGTGAAATACCTGTCGGCGTGAAATCCCTCAGCCCCTCAAAATATCCGCGCAGAACACTTTCTACAGCACAAAATATTACAGAGGGTATAATCATCAATACAGCCGGCAACGCCTTAGGTGAATCGGACAGAATATTACAAAAAAGAAGCGACAGCGGCAGACTCAGAGCGGCAAAAAAAGCCCCGAGCGACCCGAAAAGTATGAGTGAAATCTTCCCGATACGGCGCGGGTCAGCCCCGAGGGCCGCTGACTCCGACACAACTTTAGCGACTGCCGCCGGAAGCCCGATACTCGAAAACGCAAGTATTAACGTGAACAACCCGTAAGCTATACTATAATACCCCATGCCTGTCCCGCCTAACATATTCGCAAGCGGTATGCGGAAAACAGCCCCGATGACTTTTGTTAATATTACACTGAGTATAAGTATAGCAGAAGCCTGAATAAATGTTTGTTTTTTCATATAGCAGTATATTCAGAAAATATTACACAAATTACAAAATAAAGAGAACAAAATTTTCTGATGAAATTTGTAATAGCATTGACAATCCGATTTAATTGTGTTATAATATAATGGTATAATTTACACAGGAGAATTCCCGTAATGATTCGTTTTTATAATGCAAATATTCTAATGCCCGATTTTTCAATAAAAACGGGCGAAGTCCACACAGACGGCAATAAAATAAGCTATGTCGGCGACCCGAAACAAACCGATTTAAATTTTGAAACCACGGTAAATTTAAACGGCAATCTTATAATGCCCGCGTTTAAAAATGCCCACACCCATTCGGCAATGACGTTTCTGCGTTCGTACGCCGATGATTTGCCGCTTCAACAGTGGCTATTTGAGAAAATCTTCCCCATGGAAGCTAAACTCACTCCCGAAGATGTGTATACGTTGACGAAATTAGCGTATGCCGAATATCTCACAAGCGGGATTTCAGCCTGTTTTGATATGTATTTTTACCCCGAAAGTGTTTCACAGGCGGCGATTGATACAGGTTTTCGCACAATAATGTGCGGAAGCGTTTCCGGTTCTGATTCTAAAGCGGATATTGATTCGGCTTTGTCTCGTCTTGAGAAATTTTATAATACCTATAAAAATTTTGATAAACACGGTTTAGTAAGTTACGCCCTCGGCTTTCATGCCGAATATACAACCTCACGCCCCATTATGGAGGGAATTGCGGCACTTGCTGAACAATACAAAGCCCCTGTAAGCGTGCATAATTCAGAAACGGCAGCGGAAGTTGCGGGCTGTATAGAACGTTACGGGAAGACCCCTACGGAGATTTTTTGCGAAATAGGCATTTATAAATACGGCGGCGCGGGATTTCACTGTGTCCATATGACGGATAACGACCTGAATTTGATGAAAGACAGGGGCTGTTATGTTGTCACAAACCCCGCTTCTAACGCGAAACTTGCAAGCGGCATAGCAAGGCTTTCCGATATGTCACAGATGGGCGTAAATCTTTCAATAGGCACAGACGGACCTTCTTCAAACAACGCGCTTGACTTCTTCCGTGAGATGTATTTAGCTTGCGTTTTACAAAAACTCTTGAAAAATGATGCGGCGGCAATGCCCGCAGAAATTATCCTCAAAGCCGCTTTCGACGGCGGCGCAATGGGGCTTAATAATGCTAACACAATTGAAGCAGGTAATTTAGCCGACCTGACGGTAATCGACCTCAATCAGCCGAATATGCAGCCGCAAAACGCCATTGTAAAAAACATAGTCTACAGCGGTTCAAAACAGAATATAATCCTTACAATGATTAACGGGAAAATTTTATATAAAGACGGCGAATTTATGACACTCGATACGGAGAAATTATATAAAGAGGCTAATGGGATAATCAGAAGAATGGCGAATGATAATACTAATATCCAATAAAAACATTGAAAATGTTTTTATTGCCGCCGCAAAGCGGCGGTGCGGCTAAGGCCGCAGATATTAGTATTGAACGGTTTCTCTGCCGCCCTACGGGCGGCTCTCGTCAGCAAAGCTGACGAGCATTTAAAAAACGCAAAGCGTTTTTTAAATGGAGAATAGTATAATACACACGTTAGTTAACGGGCGACCGAGGGCGGTCGCCCCTACAAAGAACATTTATATTTTGATTAATGCTTAAGGAATAACTATGGAAAAATTAACCCTAAAACAAAAAATCACCGAAAACTTAAAATGCAACTACTGTACAGACATAAAAAACGCCTCTGTACATCAGCTTCATGATGCTGTGGCTAAAACTGTTATGGGCGAGATTGCCGATCAGTGGCAGCATGATACCCAAAGCCGCGATGAACACCGTCAGGCGTGTTATCTGTCGGCTGAATTTTTAATGGGCAGGGCTATTTACAATAACCTTTACTGTAGCGGGCTTTTGAGTGAAGTCACCGATATATTAAATGAAGCGGGTATAAATATCGCCGAATTTGAAGAGATTGAAGATGCGGCTCTCGGCAACGGCGGTTTGGGGCGGCTTGCGGCTTGCTTTTTGGATAGTGCCGCAACCTTGAAAGTGCCGCTTACGGGTTATGGTATTCGCTATCGCTATGGCTTATTTAAACAATATATTCATAACGGTTTTCAAGGCGAAAAAGCCGATGCGTGGATTGGTCAGGGCGATGCATGGTCAGTTCGCAAAGATGCCGACAGTGTAACTGTCTCATTCGGGGATTCCGCTGTTTTGGCTGTGCCCTATGATACACCGATAATCGGTTATAAAGCGGCTTCAATAGGCACTCTGCGCTTGTGGCAAGCTGAATCGGCAGAGGGGTTTAATTTCACCGAATTCGATAAACAAGAATACGAAAAAGCCTCGGAAGATATAATAGAATCGGAAGCTATTTCAAATGTATTATACCCGAATGATAACTATCAAAAAGGCTTGCGCCTGCGCCTTAAACAGCAGTATTTCTTTGTGTCCGCTTCAATTCAGGATTTATTCCGCAAATATAAAAAGCGTTACGGCTCTGATATGTCGCATTTCGCGGAAAGTTTCGCTATACAGCTTAATGATACTCACCCGACTGTTGCCATACCCGAAATTATACGCATTTTGATGTTTAATGAGGGTTTGACCTTTGAGGCGGCGTTTGAGATTGCTTCAAAAACCTGTTCTTATACAAACCACACAGTGCTTTCAGAAGCTTTGGAAAAATGGGATGAAAAGCTCTTTAAGTCCGTAATCCCCGTTATCTATGAGATTGTGAAACTCATTAACCGGAAGTTAATTACATTCTTAAAATCAATCGGGCAAAACGACAAACAAATTAATGAAAAACTCATCATCGACGGAGGGCGTATTCATATGGCGCGGATGGCTATCTTCGGCGGGCGTTTTGTGAACGGCGTTGCGGCTCTCCATACGCAAATTTTAAAAGATGAAGCCCTGAAAGAATGGTGTGAGATTTTCCCCGAACGTTTTCAGAATAAGACAAACGGTATTACACCCCGCCGCTGGCTCGGGTTATGTAACCCTGAACTGGGCAGTCTTATTACAGAAAAAATCGGGGACGGTTGGCAGGCTGACCTTGACCGTCTCACTGACTTGAAGAAATTTGTTGACGATAAATCCACTATTGCGCGTTTTATTGAAATTAAAAACACAAAGAAAAAACAGCTTTCGGATTATATTTTAAAGACAGAGGGCGTGTTTATTGACCCCGGTTTCGTGTTTGATGTTCAGGTAAAACGGCTTCATGAGTATAAACGTCAGCTTTTGAATGCATTCTCGATAATGGACTTTTATTTTCAGATTAAAGAGAAGAAACTCCCCGATTTAACGCCGACGGCATTTATATTCGGCGCGAAAGCGGCTCCCGCCTATGACAGGGCTAAAGGGATTATTAAATATATCAATTGTGTTGCCGATTTGATGAATAACGACCCCGATACTAAAGATAAGCTCAAGGTTATTTTCCTCACGAATTATAACGTATCATATGCCGAAAAGATTATCCCGGCGGCGGATATTTCAGAACAGATTTCGACGGCAGGACTTGAGGCATCGGGCACGGGCAACATGAAACTGATGGCGAACGGAGCAGTTACACTGGGCACATGGGACGGCGCGAATGTAGAAATCACGGAAAAAGCGGGCTGGGAGAATGAATATATCTTCGGCGCAAGGGTAGAAGAAATTGCCAAAATTCGCCCGACTTATAAGCCCAAAGAGAAGATATATTACACAAACGAACGCGTAAAACGCGTTGTGAATACCTTAGTAGACGGCACATTCAACGACGGCGACACCGGGCTTTTCGGGAATTTATTCAATTCCCTCATAAACGGTGCTTCATGGCACAAGCCGGATAATTATTTCCTCTTAACAGACCTTGAGGGTTATGCAGATACGAAACTGCGTGCTCTATATGACTATAAAAACCGCGAAATCTTCGCGAAAAAATGTTGGATGAATATCTGTAATTGCGGGTTCTTTAGTTCGGATAGGACTATTAGGCAGTATGCGGAAGAACTTTGGAAATTGTAAAATTTCGTAGGGGCGACCGCCCTCGGTCGCCCGCACATTCTAAAACGCTTTATTTTAGGATATATTTGTGATTTTCATAATTCGTCGTTTATTAGTTAAAAGCACAATTTTTTGGGTGTGCGGGCGGGCGAGGGCGCCCGCCCCTACAGCAACAATTTTTTGGAATATAAAAAATGTCAAATTTCTTTAAAATCTTAAAAAACCAATATAAAAATAAATCGACTCTGCTGTTGCTTTTGGCGGTTGTAATTTATATTTGCGTATATATCACAGGGATAGGGTCGAATATAAACAAATATTCGGGGACGTTTATTGCGCCTCTGTGCTGTTTAATAGCGGCAATCCTGTTTCCGATTTTGGCTTCGGTGTTTTTATGTTCAAAAGACGGCGGGATTTTGAACTTCAAACCGCCTGTTTTAACGTTTTACGGATTTAAAAATGCCGCCTCGTCACTTCAAAAACTTGTTTCAACTGACATTCATACAGGTGACCTTATATTTGTTTCAAAAGGCGGATATATCCCCCAAGGCGGTACTGTTTTAGACGGCAGTGCTGATGTCTTAGAGCCGCGCCCGAAAAGTGGAGCGGGATTTAACCGCACAACAAAATATAACTCCAAAAAAGGCGGCGCGGCAGCTCAGATTCTCCCGGGTACTATCGTTTTATCGGGAGCACTGAAAATCGAAATTACAGGCGAAACCCCGGCAATACCGCAAAAACGCAAATCTAAACTGAATATCCTTGATATTGTTTATATCAGCTGTGCAATACTTACGGCGGCTGTAGTTGTGATTCGGCTTATTATGGGCGGATATCCGAATATAGCTATGCAGGAATTTGAAATTTTAGCCGACAATATCGCCCTCGGGATTTGTACACTGCAATGTGCGGCGGTTTTCGGACAAGGGTTAAATTATCTCACCTCGGTTTTTATTGTTTCCGGGAAAATCCCCAAGGTATTATCTCCGTCTGCTGATGTTTATGAACTGGGCAACGCCGAAAATTTGATTGCCGATTTGTCTTTTATTTCAAAAACAGAAACGGTAAGTTACATAACCCCCGGCGGCGCGGAATATCTCTCAGACGAACTTACACCCGATTTGCGCGAACTGCTCGGTGAAATTATCGAAAATACAACCCAAAACGAATTCGGTGCAGTCAGCGAGGCAAAAGATGATATACTGATGCGCGAATTTTGCCCCGAAGTTACAGATGATGAAACAGCGAAATACCGAAAAATCCTTTCGGCGATTCATTTTTCAGAGGGCAAAAGATTCAGGGCGGCGACGGTGTCGGACGGCGAAAATGTTATTACGGAATTTATCGGTGAAGCCGCTGAATTTATGAGTTGTACAAAAAAAATGCTCCCCGACGGTAAAATCACGGAAATGAGCGAAGCGGATAAAAAAGAAATTCAGCTTATCCTCACAAAGAATTCGTCGGCGGGCAAGCGTATGCGCCTTATTATGCTCACACCCGAGAAAATTAAAGATAATACGCTGCCCCCCGAAAATCGAATTTTCATAGGATTCATTTGCTTTTGGGAAAAATTATCGGCTGATGTAAAAAGAGCGGCGAAACTCCTGACGGAGAGCGGCATCACTATCAATATAATTTCATACGAAAACACGGAATTCAACAGATTTATAAGAAAAGAAATAGGCATAGACGGCATTATCGGCAGCGGTGTTATAGCTGTGAGCCGCCCCGAAGAGATTTCTGCCGCCGCCTCAAATATCGGCGGTACGGTGATTTGCGCCTCGGATTCGGCTGAAAATTTCGCGGCTGTGAAACTTTCTGAACTTGAAGAGGGGCTGCCGGCACGGAATATAATACAGTTTTGCGGACGTTTTGCGGAAAACGCAAACAGGCGGTTTTCGGGGTTTGAGGCTGATGATTTAAGTGACTTGGCTGATACGATTGAAGCGGGTGTAGGTTTTGGCGCGGCGGTAAAGATTTGCGCACTGCTCTTAGCGGCTGTGACGGCAGTGCTGCTGTTGATGTTCGGCATATGGCTCACGCCGATCCCTGTGCCTTTTGCCGACAACATACTCCCGGCAACGATTCTGATGTCGCTTATTACGTCGCTGTTGTCGGTATTTGTTATGAAAAAAACAGTACAAAAATCAGAATAAAAATCGCGGACAAACATTCAAACGTGACATTCATATTCTGACCTCTGACTTCTGATATCTGACATCTGTATTAGATTGTATAAAATTTATATTCTTTTTACAAAAATGAGTATAAAAATTCACATTAAACGGTTATACTAAAAATATAATTTTAATAAATTTGAAAGTGAAGTAATTTTATTTATGAGCAGACTTGTTTCGGCTAAAGAAATGCTTACGAAAGCACGTGACGGGAAATATGCTGTAGCGCAAATTAACATAAATAACCTTGAATGGACAAAAGCGGCTGTTTTGACGGCACAGGAACTGAATTCCCCGATTATTTTAGGCGTATCGGAAGGCGCGGGGAAATATATGACCGGATTTAAGACGGTTACGGCTATGACTTCGGCAATGCTTGATGAACTGAATATTACAGTGCCTGTCGCATTACACCTTGACCACGGGACATATGAGGGTGCAAAAAAATGCATCGAAGCGGGTTTTTCGAGTATAATGTTTGACGGTTCGCATTACCCTATTGATGAAAATGTTGAAAAGACAACAGAACTTGTTAAAATTTGCAACGAAAAAGGCTTATCGCTTGAAGCGGAAGTAGGCTCGATAGGCGGCGAAGAAGACGGCGTAATCGGCAACGGCGAATGTGCCGACCCCGATGAATGTAAGCGCATAGCCGACCTCGGCGTAACTATGCTTGCGGCAGGTATAGGCAATATCCACGGCAAATATCCCGAAAACTGGCCCGGGCTTTCGTTTGAAACCTTAGCGGCTGTAAAAGATAAAGTCGGCGATATGCCGCTCGTACTCCACGGCGGAACAGGTATTCCCGAAGACCAAATCAAAAAGGCAATTTCACTGGGCGTTGCGAAAATAAATGTTAACACCGAATGTCAGTGGGCGTTCCAAGAAGCAACCCGCAAATATATTGAAGCCGGAAAAGACAAAGAGGGCAAGGGATTCGACCCGCGCAAACTGCTTGCACCCGGGTTTGAGGCTATTAAGGCTACTGTTAAAGAGAAATTGACGCTTTTCGGATCTGTAAATAAAGCGTGAACCGCTAAAAATTGCATTTAAATTGAATATTTTCGCCTGACGGGTTAGACTAAACTCTGAACGAAAGCCGGAACACAACAGCTATTATTAATAGTGTCTGTTTGCGTTCCCTTTTTTCAAGAAAGGGAACGCTTAATTTTTTTACTACATAAAAGAAAGGTAATTTTTATGAAATCGAAAATCTACTGGATAGCCAAAACGGCCGTCTTCATCGCCCTGTTAATTACACTTCAGGCAGTAACAAAACCCGCCGGGCAATTCGTCACCGGCTCGTGCGTAAACCTTATGCTCATTTTATCGGTAATGACAGGCGGAATAGCGTCAGGCACAACTGTTGCGCTTGTGTCGCCGCTGATGGCATTTTTACTGCAAATCGCGCCTATGCCTATGCCGCTGCCGCTTTTTGTGGCTGTCGGCAATATCTCACTCGTTTTGGTTTGGTTTTTAATCGGCAAAATCAAACTCCCGAATAAAATCGTCAACAACATAATCAGTACTATAATCGGCGCAGCCGTAAAATTCGGCGTTCTTTATGCTGTAATGGTTAGATTCGCCATTCCGATGTGGGCTAACGAAAAACAAGCCGTAGTTATGACTGCTCAAATGGGTATTCCTCAGCTTATAACGGCTCTAATCGGCGGAGCTGTCGCGGTGATAGTTCTGCCCGCGCTTTTGAAAGCGACACAGGCTATTGAAAAGAAAACGGCGTAAACGTACAATTGTAGGGGCGGATGTCCACATCTGCCCGCACACAGATGAGTTTGTCAGGGAACGGGCGAACAAAGTTCGCCCCTACAAAATATTTGTGAATAAATTGTAAATTCTCAAAACAATCATTGACAACATAAAAAAACCATGATATAATATAAAAGCTGTCGAAAAGGTAATACTAACAGTCGGAGCAATAGTTCCGGCGGTTCATGTAGTTAAGTTACTTTTGAGAAAAGCTGGTGTAGCTCAGTTGGTAGAGCAGCTGATTTGTAATCAGCAGGTCGGGGGTTCGAGTCCGTTCACCAGCTTTTGGCAGAGTCGTAAGACTTTCAGGGTAAAATGACACGCGGTGAATTCCAATAGGCATTCATTGCAGTAAATTCTTTGCCTGTCAACGTTGACAGTCAAAAAATTATACAGTCATAAAGTGAATATTCGAGAGCGTTATCTGATATTCCCAATATTCCTTGATTCTGCGTATTCTGCACTTACGGAGGAGTTCCCGAGCGGCCAATGGGGGCAGACTGTAAATCTGTTGCTTCGGCTTCGGTGGTTCGAATCCACCCTCCTCCAGAACAGAGGTCAGATGTCAGAGGTCAGAGGTCAGAGCGGCTGTTTCAGTTGTCTTTTGTACTCACCTCGGCTCTGATTTATCTTGAATCTAAACCAAAACCTTCGGTTTTGGTTTTATTTGCATAATGGGTTTCCCTGTTAACCTTAGATTCGTCGGTTTGCGGGACGATGTGGACAACGTCCCCTACATAATCTGACATCTGACCTCTGACTTCTGTGTTATCACTTTGTGTCACGCAACGCTTATGATCGCGTTTTTTGTAAAAATAATTCACAAAAAGGCTCTGTTTATGGATTTACTTCAAGGCACTACTCTTACCACTGTCAATAATCAAATCATCACTGTCCTCAACAAAATCGGTTCGGGCGGGCAGGGTGACGTTTACCGCTGTCAATATCTCGGCGGTGTTTATGCCCTCAAATGGTATCACAAAAATATCCTTAAAAAATATGTCGGGTTTGAAGAGAATCTCAAAGAGAACGCCGCGAGCGGTCCTCCTACGCAGGATTTTTTGTGGCCGCTTGATGTTACAAACGACTATGACGGCGTTTTCGGTTACGTTATGCCGCTTATTCCCGCGTCTTACAGAAGTTTTTCGGACTTTTTGCTGGCAAAATGTCGTTTCAGTTCACTCACAGCAATGATTGACTCGGCACTCGGCATAATTTCGGGCTTCCGCGAACTTCACAAACGCGGCTATTCATACCAAGATATAAACGACGGCAATTTCTTTATTGAGCCTGAAACAGGGCGTGTACTTATCTGTGACAATGACAATATTGCCCCGTACGGCGAAAATTTAGGTATCGCCGGGAAATGCCGCTATATGGCGCCGGAAGTTGTTTTGGGCGAGAAATTACCCGATGTATCGACCGATAAATATTCTCTGTCGGTAATCCTCTTTATGCTGATTTTCATGAATCACCCGCTTGAGGGCAAAGGCACAATGCCGCCTTGTATGACAGAGAATTTAGAACGGCGTTATTATGCCGAAAGTCCTGTATTCATTTATGACAAATCAGACGACTCAAACCGCCCTGTCAGAGGCGTTCACGCGAATGTGACAGCCAGATGGGATGTGTTCCCGGAGGAATTTCGCGAAGCATTTACTTATTCATTTTCAGAAACTGTTTTACAAGGCAGAGAACCGCGTACTATTGAAAAAGAATGGCTTAAGTTGTTTTTGAAATTAAAGTCGCAAATTATCCCGTGCGGCGGCTGCGGCGGCGAAACGTTTTATAATCCCGAAAAGGGCAAAAATGTATGCATAAATTGCGGCACAAAAATAAATTTACCCGTGACGCTCAAGACGGAAGAATATAATATCCCGCTTTACCCCGGCAAACATATCTTTGAGTTTGAAATTTACCCCGGTATAGATGATTTCAAAGAAACGGTAGGCATAGTAACAAAAGGCAGCAAAAACCCGAACCTATGGGGACTCCGTAACATTTCAAATGACACATGGACAACATGGGACAATCAAGACGAAGAACAAACAACAAAATCCCCAAACGAAGTAATAAGAATAAAACCCGGAATAAGTATAGATTTCAACGGAACAATAGGCAACATAATATAGCACAGAGTGCACGCCGAAGGCGGTCAATTCTGTCCTCTGTCCTCTGACCTCTGCGTATTTACAAAAAATTAACAAAGAACCACAACTTTCGTAACAATTAAGGACTATAATAAACTATCTCTGTTACGCGGGGCTGTAAAGGCTTCGACGGGGGAGTTCAATCAGGAAAAGCGGGTAGAGGATGACACTTATCTCTGAAACGATGTGTCAACGTTTATAAATTTAAACGACGAAGAACCTATGTTAATGGCTGCCTAACTGATGCCCTTCGGGGCTGACGTTAGACAGTTGCGGGTCAATTAAGTACCCGCCGCCCGGCATACGCTCACCGCGCCGTATGCCCGGCGAAACCCAAGCGGTCAACCTCACCGCCCGATTTTCGTAGGGCGTGTGTTGTAACACGGAATACCCGAAGCTCTGCCCGTCTGTCGGCGTAGTTTCGGGGAAACAAAAAAGGCAGTCTGCACCCGGAGAAATTCCCGACGCCGCTCTCTCGGACACGGGTTCGATTCCCGTCAGCTCCAGCCCAGAATACAGAATACAGAGCAACTGAATACCTTAAATAAGGTTAAACACGAAAATCTCATTACCGACTTATGCTTAGTAATGAGGTTTTGTTTATACTAATATACATTTAAAGAATTGATTGAATTAGCTTAAAAAACGGAGACCGAGGGCGGTCGCCCCTACAGACCAAAATTATTTTAAATACAATTTGTAGGGGCGGGCGCCCCGCCCGCCCGCATATCATTTCATTTTTTTATTGCATATGAGTATTGCAAAAAAACTTCCCCCATGTTCTGAAAAAAAGTTGACAAACCCCAAAAAATATGGTATAATAATCAGAAGCGTTTGCGGAAGATTTTATTTTTTTCTTTAAATGTAATTTCTCATGCCTTAAACGATTTATTTATACGAAAGAATTACAGATTTTTCAGAATTTTCTTTGCCGTGAGCGACGGAGGAATGGAGCTTTTTATGCTTGTTATTGAAAATTATATGGGTAAAATCGCTGTATCCGAAAAATATTTGCACGATTTATGTTCCGCCGTTTTATCAAATACATTCGGTGTCGCGGGGCTTATTACCGCAGGGAAAAAATGGGCGTTGCACAACCTGTTTTCCTCTGAAGACCGCAATGCCGCCCGCTCGATAACTATAAAAACTATTGACGGGAAACTCTTTATCGGCGTTCATATTTTAGTCCTCTATGGCACTAAAATTTCTGCCGTAACAGACAGTGTAATAAACAAACTCAAATATAATATTGAAGAAAACACCGGCTTAAAGGTAGCTAAAATCACAGTATACGTTGACGGAATCACCGCCTGAGGGCGACCAAGTCGCTGTTAATTCGCGATGGAAGTCTTTTATTAATCTATAGCTGCTCGCCGCGTAGGGGAGAATATATTACTTCTGATATCTGACATCTGATTTCTGATTTCTGTTTTAAGGGGATTTTCCAATGATTAAAGGTAAACAATTACGTGACGCGCTCATATCTGCCGCCCATGTTATGGCTGATAAAAAGAGAAGCGTTGATGAACTTAATGTATATCCCGTGCCGGACGGCGATACCGGGACAAATATGTCTATGACTATGGGGAACGCCGTCGCGGAACTCCGTGCTCTGCCTGACGACTGCACTGTTTCTCAAGTCGCCGATATTAACGCCGCCTGTCTGCTGCGCGGTGCCCGCGGCAACTCGGGTGTAATTCTCTCTCTGCTGTTCCGCGGATTTTCAAAAGGCTTTCACGGGCTCACCGAAGCGGGTTCGGATGACTTCATCAGAGCATTATCTATCGGCGTTGAAGCCGCTTATAAAGCCGTAATGAAACCTACCGAGGGTACTATCCTCACCGTAGCCCGCGTAGCTTATGAAGCCGTCAAAGACAGTCAGGAAGCCCCTGTTGCTCTCTTTGAAACCGCTGTGAAAGCCGCAGAAATTGCCCTTGAAGATACACCGAATCAGCTTGAAGTTCTAAAGCGCGCCGGTGTTGTTGATGCAGGCGGCAAGGGTCTTGTTATAATTTTCACCGAAATGCTGAATATTTTTAAGGGCAACGGCATTTTTGAGCGGACAGGCTCTGACAGCAAGATTGAAGTAAAAGATTTCTCTGCTGTTGTCGGTGAATTTGATGAAATTATAAATTTCACCTACTGCACCGAATTTATCGTCAGAAAAAATGCGACAGCCCCTGACGAAACACGTCTCCGCGCTTTCCTTGAGACAATAGGCGACTGTGTTGTTGCCGTGTCGGATGATGATATTATAAAGGTACACGTTCATACCGACCACCCGGGGAAAGCGATTGAAGAGGGTTTGCTGTTCGGATCGCTTATTAATCTTAAAATTGACAATATGCGTTATCAGCATGAAAATAAGGCAAAAGAGGTTGAAATTGTTAAAGAATCGAAACTCGTGCCTGTTGAACCTACAAAAGATTTCGGTTTTGTAGCAGTATGCGCCGGGAAAGGCGTTGAGGAGCTATTTGAGAATTTAGGTGTTGATACAATAGTTTCGGGCGGTCAGACAATGAACCCTTCAACCGATGATATAGTGAAAGCGGTTTGTGCAACCCCTGCGCGGACGGTTTTCGTTCTCCCGAATAATAAAAATATCATTATGGCGGCGGAAGCGGCTTCAAAACTCTGTGACCGTGAGGTTTGCGTAATCCCCACGCGGTTTGTTACGCAAGGGATTACGGCGATGATGAATTTTGATGCCGATTCTGATTTTGAAGAAAATCGGATGCTTATGACTCGCGCTATTGAAAATGTTACCACAGGGCAAATCACATTCGCGGCGCGAAACAGTGAAATAGACGGCAAAGAAATCAAACAAGGCGAAATTTTAGCTATCAAAAACGGCAAGATGATGTACGCCGAAAAAGATATAAACAAAGCGGCAACCCGACTCCTTAAAGATATGGTCAGCAAATCCACCGCGTTTGTTACAATTATTTACGGCTCTGATGTCCTCAAAGAAAAGGCTGAAGAACTCGAAGCACAACTAAAATCAAAAGTCCACGACGTAGAAGTCATGCTTGTAGACGGGGGGCAGCCGGTTTACTATTATGTAATTTCTGTGGAGTAAAAAATTGATCTATATTATTACCGGTCACTACGGCGCGGGGAAGACTAATTTTTCAATTAATCTTGCGTTACACCTTGCCAAGGCGGGTGAAAACGTTTCCGTCGCCGATTTGGATATTGTTAATCCATTTTTTCGCACTGCCGATTTTGGTTCGCTTTTTCGTGAAAACAACATCGAGCTTCTCTCAAGCAAATACGCCGTCAGCAATTTAGATATCCCCTCTCTGACTTTCGACTTAACAGAACCGGTTTCAAACGGACGGACGCTCATAGTTGATGTAGGCGGCGACGACGAGGGCGCAAAAGCTTTAGGGCGTTATAAAAACACCATCGGGACAATGCCCTATGAAATGATTTTTGTCGCGAATTTCAGACGTTACCTCACCCAAACCGCAGAGCAGTCACTTCAAATTATGCGCGAAATTGAAGCCGCTTCCGGGTTTAAAATTACGTCAATTTTTAACAACACAAATTTAGGCGAAGAGACTACCCCCGAAACTCTTGAAAAATCAAAAGCCGAAGCCGTGAAATTGTCTTTAATAAGCGGTTTACCGTTAATATACAAAAATATGGAAATTGATGTTTTTGTCAAAACCCCTTTCTATAACAAATAGTCATAGAAACTGACACAAAAGTTATTTCAAAAACGAATAAAAATAGTGTATAATAAAAAATAATATAAAAAAAATTAGAGTAAGAGCGAAAATTCAGAACAACCCCAATCTGTCCTCTGTCTTCTCGCCTCTGTCCTCTGGAATGGAGAATGATAACAAATGGCTAAAATTTCTATCCGCGACGAAAAATGTAAGGGCTGCTCGATGTGCATAAATGTCTGCCCCAAAGCTTGTATAGAGCTTTCAAAAACCCACCGCAACCGCAAAGGTTATATGACGGCGCAGTTTGTTAAACCCGAAAGCTGTATCGGTTGTGCGATGTGTGCTACTATGTGCCCGGACTGCTGTATTACGGTTGAAAAATAAACCGAGAAGTTAAAAATTAGGAGAAAGTTACATATGGAAAAAATGCTTATGAAAGGCAATGAAGCCCTTGCCGAAGCGGCGATAAGAGCGGGCTGTAAGTGCTTTTTCGGTTATCCTATTACGCCGCAGACAGAAGTTGCGGCATATTTATCAAGACAGCTCCCGAAAAACGGCGGGGTGTTTTTACAGGCAGAATCGGAAGTTGCCGCTATAAATATGGTATACGGTGCGGCAGCGGCAGGTGTCAGAACAATGACAAGCTCCAGTTCTCCCGGAATTTCGCTTAAAGCGGAGGGTATTTCATACCTTTGCGGTGCGGATTTGCCATGCGTAATTATAAATGTTCAGCGCGGCGGTCCCGGTCTCGGCGGAATTCAGCCCTCTCAGGCGGACTATTGGCAGGCGACTAAAGCTTTAGGGCACGGCGATTCCCGAGTATTCGTATACGCGCCGAATTCCGTTCAAGAAATGGTTAATTTGGTTGTAATAGCCTTCGACAAAGCCGACGAATACCGCGTTCCCGCTATGATTTTAGCGGACGGGCTTTTAGGGCAAATGATGGAGCCCGTGTCATTCCCCGAAATTTCAGCTAATAAAACCGAAAAACCTTGGGCAACAGACGGTCACGGCAACAACCGCCCCCACAATATCGCAAATTCTCTTTACCTAAAACCCGACGTTTTGGAAAATTCCATTTGGGAACGCGACTCGCGCTATAAGCAAATGGAAATGACTGAAACAATGGCGGACTACTACTGCTGTGACGATGCTGAAATAGTTGTCGCGGCTTACGGCGCTTCGTCGCGTATCTGTAAATCGGCTGTAAAAGCGGCGCGTGATCAGGGGATTAAGGCGGGGTTATTCAGACCTGTTACGCTCTTCCCGTTCCCGAAAAACGAACTCAAAACCGCTTGCCGCAATGCAAAAAAAGTTTTAACCGTTGAAATGTCAACAGGGCAGATGGTTGAAGATGTAAAACTTGCACTTGAATGTAAAATCCCCGTAGAATTTTACGGCAGAACCGGCGGTATTATCCCGACACCTGATGAAGTTTTAGCAGAAATTAAAAAGCTCAATGAAAACAAGGGGGAATGAGAAAATGGCTGTAGTTTTTGAAAAACCGCACGCACTGACGGATGTAGATTTACACTACTGTCCGGGCTGTACGCACGGCATTATACACCGCCTTGTTGCGGAGGTTATAGACGAAATGGGCATTGAGGGCGACACAATCGGTGTTTGTCCTGTAGGATGTTCTGTAATGGCATACGACTATTTTAATTGTGATATGATTGAAGCGGCTCACGGGCGCGCTCCTGCTGTAGCGACGGGTGTTAAACGGTCGCTCCCCGAGAAATTTGTATTTACGTATCAGGGCGACGGCGATGTTGCGGCAATCGGAACGGCTGAGACAGTACACGCGGCAAGCAGAGGCGAAAATATCGTTATTGTCTTTGTAAACAACACAACTTACGGCATGACAGGCGGACAGATGGCTCCCACAACGCTCCCGAAACAGGTTACACAGACAACACCGTTCGGGCGTGATACGGCTGTTAATGGTTTCCCCATAAGAGTGGTTGAGATGCTGGCGACTTTGTCGGGTACGGCTTTGGCGGCGCGGGTTGCGGTAGATACAGTACCCCACGTAAAAGAAGCTAAGAAGATGATTCGCAAAGCCTTTGAAAACCAAAAGAACAAGACCGGTTTCTCTGTGGTTGAAGTGCTTTCGACGTGCCCGACAAACTGGGGCTTATCGCCTGTAGATTCTCTGACAAGATTACAGGAAGAGATGATTCCGTATTATCCGCTGGGTATATATAAAGACGTAAACGTAAGGACTGTAAGGGAGGTAAACGCATGACCGATAATATACTTATAGCCGGTTTCGGCGGTCAGGGTATCCTCTTTGCGGGGAAAATCCTTGTTTACGCGGGAATGGCGAGCGGCAAAGAGGTTTCGTGGCTGCCGTCATACGGTCCCGAAATGCGCGGCGGCACGTGCAACTGTTCTGTGGTAATTTCAGATGAGCCTATCGGTTCACCGCTTGTAATTACTCCCGATGTACTTATTGCTTTAAATACGCCCTCACTTGAGAAATTTATAAATAACGTAAAACCGGGCGGCGTTGTACTCATAGATACAACGATGTGTGATGCGAAAGTTACAAGAGAAGATGTGAAAGTCTTCGCGCTCCCTGCGACTGAGATGGCTGACACCAACGATTTAAAGGGCGGCGCAAATATAATCCTTTTAGGGAAACTGCTCGGCGAAACAAAAATCCTCACAGAAGAAGCTTTCGCCAAAGCCGTAGAAAAGGTAGTCCCCATTTCAAAACCCAAACTTCGGGAGAATGATATGAGGGCGTTAACACTCGGTATGCAATATTAATACTAATATGCAATAGAAAAAACGAAATAATGTGCGGGCGGGCGTTGTAGCGTTGCTACGTGGCGCATCCGCCCCTACAAATTGTATTTAAAATAAGTTTGGTCTGTAGGGGCGACCGCCCTCGGTCGCCCGTTTTTTCAAAACAAATTCAATCAATTCTTTAAATGCATATTAGTATAAAATAAACCCGCCGCGTTTTCGATAAAACGCGGCGGGTGTTTCATTTTCTGTAGTGGCTGATGGTTAAATTCAAGCTTCCACCGTCTTATACCTGAAAATTTTAACTTTCGACACTACTACCAAAATTATCCCGCCTAAAACCGCAGAACCTGCCATAATATATGCAACCTCCGAAATTGCCCCGAAAAGTGATGCCGATAAATCTGTGAACATCTCCGGGACGGGGAATGATACCAATTTATTCGTAAACACTAAAGTTACGGCAGCAATCAGTGCGCCTGCCGTAATTGCCGATATGCCGGCACCCGCTAAAGCCGGAGCGGCGAATTTATTCGCTATGCCTATAATCGTGAAAATCCATAATGCAAACAGCAGTTCCGCAATTATTACCGGCATCGAAACGGCGGTTCTCACTATATTAAAATCAAACTCCGACTGAACGTTTCGTATATCGACGGCTTTGATTTCGCCTGAAACCGCATCAATATTTTCCATAACTACTTCGATTTCAGTCGGTCTGAGTTCGCGCCCATAGACTTTTTCTATTATATCTAAATTGTCGTTGAAAATACCCTTGAGACGCTCGGCATCAAACGCGGGGGGAATTGTGCCCGTTCGCAGATATTCGGCGTTTTCTTCAAGGATTTTTGCAACTTCTTCCTTTAACGTTGAATTTTCGTAGATTTCTTTAACTACACCGGCTTCAACGCCCGCTTCCTCGGCGATGGTCTCAATAGCTTGTCCGAGCGTTTCAAAATCTCTTACTCCCGGTACATCTATCCCCTCAATCGGCAAATCAAAAATATCAACACTCGCCGTAATTGCTTCTGCTGTTTCGGGGTAAGTTATGACACGCGCCAAATACGACACGCCCGCCGTGAAAATAAATGCAAACCCGATAATCGACAACATTACCGATGCAATACCGACTCCTATGTTTCTGAAAGCCTTACGCCTTTTGCGCGTAACCCGCGTGTCTGGGGTTTCATACGAAACATCTTCGGGTAATTCGGGCGGCAAAACTTTTGCCGGTTGGGTTGTTTGGTTTTCTGCAGTCGGGTGATATTCTTCAATTACAGGGGCAACAGGTTCGGGGATTATTTGAATTTCAGTAACCGGAGTAACCGGAGTAACAGGTGTGACCGGAGCAATATCGGGCGCAGGTTCAGTCACCGGTGTGACAGGTTCTGTGATGTAATTATCGGCGGATTTTGATAATTCATTGCCGCAAATTACACAAAATTTCATTTTTTCATTGTATTCTTTGTTACATTTATTACAGTACATAAATAAACCTCAAAATTGTATCCGGTACAATTCCATTATATACCTGTTATTAAAAAAAGTCAAGTAAAAATTTTAATTTTAATAAACATATTTTTTTTGTAACTGTTAATACTAAAGCTATCTAAAATAAAAACTACGGAGGAACTTTTATGAAAACAAGTTACAAATCCCTTTTGAACCCCAACGACTGTGCAATTTTACTCATCGACCATGAACCGCAGATGTTTTTCGGCGTTGAATCGACAAGCCGCGCAACCATCTTAAACAACGTAACCGCTTTAGCGAAAACCGCAAAGATTTTCTCGATGCCGATAATTCTTTCAACAGTAGAAGCTAAAGAATTCAGCGGTCCGCTCGTGAAGAAAGTGCAGAATGTATACCCCGATATCACGCCGATTGACAGAACGTCACTTGATGCATGGGAAGATGCGAACTTCAAACGTGCGGTAGAAGCTACAGGCAGAAAGAAACTCATTATCGCAGGTCTGTGGACAGAAGTGTGTGTAGCTCTCCCGACGCTCGCTGCAATTGAAGACGGATATGATGTGTTTATCGTGACAGATGCGTCGGCAGGTGCAAGCCTTGAAGCCCATAATATGGCAATTCAGAGATGTATTCAGGCGGGTGCACACCCTGTAACATGGATGCAGGTTTGCCTCGAACTCCAACGCGACTGGGCGAATAAAGTAACCTACACCGCAGTAACAACAATGCTCCAAGAACACGCCGGTGCATACGGCTTAGGTCTTGAATACGCTACCGCAATGATTCCCAAAGCCGCACAATCGGCTCAACAGGCACAACAACAGGCGCGCAAAGCGAGCTGACAGAGGTCAGATGTCAGAGGTTAGAGGTCAGATAAAGAACGCCGCGTTTTTGATGAAACGCGGCGGTTGTTTTTGTAGGGGCGACCGCCCTCGGTCGCCCGCATATTCTAAATTTCCCGACTTTAGAATGAAAACAAAATATTCATAATTCTTTGTGTGTCAACTACAGGGACGTAATTACAGGTGTGCGGGCGGGCGAGGGCGCCCGCCCCTACAAAATCTGTCCTCTGACATCTGACTTCTGTGATTATTTAAAGATTTTCAACACATCATTAAACGTCACCACAACCATAAGCACCATCAACAATGCAAACCCAATAAAATGGAAACTGCCTTCTACTTCTGCTTTTATGGGCTTTTTTCGTATTGCTTCTGCAATCAGGAATACCAAACGTCCGCCGTCGAGTGCCGGGAGGGGGAGGAGGTTAAAAATGCCTACGTTTATTGAAATCAACGCCGCTATTTCAAGTAGGAAATTCCAGTCAATGCCAAAATCAACGGTGTAATCACTAATCGCCGACACAATCCCCACAGGACCGCTTAAGTCGTTTAAGCCGTATTTTCCGCTTATCAGGTCAATGAGCGAATAGAACACTATCCGCGCCATATAGTTAAATTCTGCAATCGTGAATGGAATAATATTTGAAATACTTACCTTTTCGCCTAAAACTTTAAAGTCATAGTTTAGGACCCTTGCGCCTGTTTCGGGGTCAATATCTATGTTGAACACGACTTTCGGGAGTTTTATATTTTCTGTGCCGCGTTTTAGTTCCATCGAGACAATGCCGTCTTCATCAGTTGACAAAATATACATAATATCGCGTGAAGAATACATATGTCTGCCGTTGATTTTTAAAATTTTATCTCCGGGAATAAAGCCGTAATTTTCTGCAACGGGATTGTCGCTCAAAAATGCCACGGTCGTTGTCCCGAAACTGCCGTCAACCGCAACCATTACCATACAGAGAATAAACCCCAGTAAGAGGTTCATCACAGCCCCGGCGCAAATGGCGATAAAGCGTTTCCACACGGGTTTGTTGCGGAAATGGTCGGGGTCTGTCTGCCCGTCGGTGTCCTCGGACATATCACAATACCCGCCTATGGGCAAAATCCTCAATGCGAAAAGGGTGTTTTTCCCCTGATGCTTGAAAATCGCGGGTCCCATACCGATGGCGAATTCTTTTACGCTGATTTTACACGCACGTGCGGCGATAAAATGCCCGAATTCGTGTATCGTTATGATTGCGCAAAAAATCAGTACCGCTATTAAAATTGAAAAAATCATCTATTCCTCTTTAATTTATTATGTAATGTAATTATATGTAATTTTCTCTCACATAATCCACAGTTAGGTTATGTAACTGAATAATTTCTTCCGGCTTATCACAATCCCCGGGTACAACATTTAAAAATGCATCCTCAATAATTTCCGGAATGTCATTAAATCCGATTTGCCCGTTTAAAAACAACTCGTCCGCCGCCTCGTTCGCGGCATTTATTATACAAGTATATCCGCCGCCTTTTTGGGCGGCTTTGATTGCGGTTTTAAGGCAAGGGAAATTCTCAAAATCTGGTTTATAAAACGTAAGCTTTCCGATATCGGTTAAACTTAAAGGCTTAATTTCAAGCGGCTTTCGTTCGGGGTAAGTCAAAGCATATTGAATGGGGAGCTTCATATCCGGGCTGCTCATTTGGGCAATTAAAGCTCCGTCAGGGAACTCAACCGCCGAATGAATAATACTTTCGCGGTGAATCACTACTTCGATTTGAGAGGGTTTTACGTCAAAGAGCCGCATTGCCTCGATAAATTCAAGCCCTTTATTCATCAAAGTCGCCGAATCAAGCGTAACCTTTTGCCCCATAACCCAGTTAGGGTTAGAAAGGTCGGACGGTTTTACATTCGCCGTTTCGGCGCGGGTTTTCCCGAAGAATTTGCCGCCCGAACAGGTGAGTATAATCTTACGCGGGGGTGTTTTAGTATTTTGAAGACATTGAAAAATAGCAGAGTGTTCCGAATCGACGGGGATTATTTTTACGCCTGTTTCGCGGGCGCGTTTCATAACAATTTCGCCGCCCGCAACAAGGGTTTCTTTATTCGCAAGGGCAATATTATTTCCGGCATCAATTGCCGCTAACGTCGGCATAAACCCCGCTATGCCTACTACAGCATTTAAAACAAGGTCAACTTTTTCGGCGGCAAGTTCACACAAACCCTCCGCTCCCGAAAGAATTTTTACAGAAGTATCAGCAAGGAGCAGCTTTAACTCCGTGTATTTAGAGGAATCGGTTATACAAACAGTATTAACATTAAAAGCGCGGGCGAATTCCGACAAATGAGCAGCATCTCTATGCGCCGAAAGCCCATGAACTTTGATGTTCAGGGCTTTGCAGACAGATAAGGTTTGAGTACCGATAGAACCGGTGGAACCAAGGATTGAAATTAACATTTTTTCGTAGGGGCGGATGCGCCACGTAGCAACGCTACAACGCCCGCCCGCACCCCATTAGTGCTTCATTTTAATCTGATAAACTAAATTTTCAAAATATTTAGTTTATCAGATTAAGGCAGAATGTTTTTGATAATGCGGGCGGGCGAGGGCGCCCGCCCCTACAGAGGCAATAATTTAGGTTAACGGGCGGATTGCCATCCGCCCCTACATGACATTCATATTATATTTTCAAAGAAAAAACAACAACTTCGGCATATTTGACTCGGGCACAACCCCGCTTGTCATTTGGATTATCATCGCCATAAACGGGGCTACGAATAAAACGGAGTCGAATCTGTCCATCAGACCGCCGTGACCGGGCATGATATTACCGAAATCTTTTATGCCGGTTGAACGTTTGATTACAGACGCGGATAAATCGCCGATAATACCCAAGACACCGCAAGCTATACCCATTATCCCGACAAGCAGCAGATTTACGGTGAAAAATACATCATAAACATATCCGCAGAAAATCTGATAGGCAAACGAAAATCCCACAAAAACAACAGCGACAGTAACTACACCTGCTACAGCACCCTCAACGGTTTTTTTCGGCGAAATATCCGGGGCTAATTTGTGTTTGCCGAATTTGCGCCCGATAAAGAATGCGCCCGAATCGCCCATCCACGCCCCGGCAAGACAGAGTATAACATAATAAACCCCGTGGAAATCATCAGAGCGCAAAAGCGTCACAAGACATGACATAGAAAATGTCGCAAGCATTGTTGTCGCTATCATATAACACAGATTATCAATTGTGACGACAGTATGCACGCGAATCATACCGCAAAACAGCAAAAACACACAGAACAGCGAAAAACTCATCCGCCAGCCCATACTCATGTTTTGCGTCATAAAAGGCATTACCGCTGAGAATGTATAACATACTCCCGCTAAGAATGTGTATTTTAAACAATCCTTAGCCTTGAGCAGTTCATATGTCAAGATTATACAGACAATGGATATTGAGATGTTAAATATTATCGTTCCTGATAAAAACAGTACGACAAGAGCAACAACAACACCCGCAAATGAAGAAATAAGCCGCTTTACCAATTGTAATCCTCGTTTTATTCAGTATTTTATGTACTATCAGAAGTTTGTTATTTAATTTCGCCGAAACGTCTGTCGCGAGTTTTGTAGATATTTACAAAATTTAAAAGATCTTTTTCGCCGAAATCAGGCCATAGGGTGTCTGTAAACATGAGTTCGGCATAACAAAGCTGCCACAGCAGGAAATTCGAGAGCCGCTGTTCGCCGCCTGTTCTTATCAGCAGGTCAACATCGGGGATATCTTTTGTATATAAAAGCCCTGAGAAAATTTTTTCGTCTAAGTTTTCGGGGCGCAAGTCTTTGTCGCGGCAGAGCTGCCCGAATTTTTTCGCCGCCTGTATGATATCAGCCCGCCCGCCGTAATTCAAACAGAGTGACAGCGTCATTTCATCAAAGCCCGCCGATTCTCTTTCCAATTTGTTCATCTGCTGTATCATATCGGGCGGGAAGATAGATCGGTCGCCCGGGAAAAGAATTCGCGTTTTATCGGCGGCATATTTTTCGGCATCAAACAGGTATTCGCGAAACAACCCGAAAAGCGTGTCAACTTCCTCTTTGGGGCGTTTAATATTCTCTGTCGAAAAGGCAAAAAACGTCACATACGGGATTTTCGCATTCTTACAGGCGCGCGCAACCGTACGGAACGCCTCGCCGCCTTTTTTGTGCCCTAAAGTTCGCGGGAAACCGCGCTTTTTTGCCCAACGCCCGTTGCCGTCCATAATAAAAGCTACATGGCGGAGTTCGTTTTCATTTTCATTTTTATACATTAATTTTAAATTTATATTTTACTAAATTAAACCGTCATTATCTCTTTATCCTTGAGTTTTACGGCTTCGTCAATCTTTGCGGTGAATTTATCGGTAGATTTTTGTAAATCTTTCTCAAGGGTTTTTAAGTCGTCTTCTGTAATTTCCGACTTTTTCTGCATAGCTTTGAGTTTGTCCATGGTATCGCGTCTGATATTACGCACGGTAACTTTCGCTTCCTCGCCGTATTTAGAAATCTGCTTCACAAGGTCTTTTCTGCGTTCTTCTGTAAGCGGCGGGAAACCTAAACGGATAGCTTTGCCGTCATTAATGGGGTTAATCCCGATATCAGAGGCTTGAATAGCTTTTTCAATAGCCTTAAGTTGTGTAGCATCCCACGGTGAAATAGTGAGCGTCCGCGCATCGGAAGCGGCAATCGTTGCAATCTGCGCTATGGGGGTCGCCGCTCCGTAATATTCAATCGAAATCTTGTCTAAAACGCCGGGGTTTGCTTTACCCGCTCTAATAGATGAATATTCATGCTCCAGAGCGTTAATGCATTTATCCATTTTTTCTTCTGCTTTTTTAATATGTTCGTTCATAATTTTTTCTCCTATACATAATTTATAAAATATGAATTTTTTTGTTTTTATATGTAATTTATTGTTCGGACTTTTCCGTATTTTGTTTCGGCTTTTCAGGCGGCAAAACAAGTGTACCTATATTTTCGCCGAATAAAGCTTTCCCGATATTTTCGGGGTCGGTCATATTAAATACCAAGAGCGGCATATCCTTGTCGCGGCAAAGAACCGAAGCCGCCGCATCCAGAGCATCTAATTTATTTTCAATAATATAGTCAAACGTCGGCGACAAAACAAGTTTCGCATCGGGGAATTCCTTAGGGTTTTTATCATACACACCGTCAACATTAGTGGCTTTCATCATTATATCGCATTTGGTTTCAACCGCCCTGAGAGCCGCCGCCGTATCGGTAGTGAAGAAAGGGTTCCCTGTGCCGCCGCCGATAATGACGATTTCGCCGCCATCAAGCAGCCGACTTGCATCACGCGGTGTATAGGACATACAGACTGAATTCATAGGTACAGCAGACATAACAGTCGTCTTATGCCCCAGATTATTCAGCGTATCGGCAACAGCAAGCGAATTCATCACCGTAGCTATCATACCGATATTATCAGCCGTAACATGATCCATGCCTTCAAAGGCACTCCGCCCCCGCCAAAAATTCCCGCCGCCTGTGACTATGGCGATTTGAATACCCTCCGCTTTTGCGCGGACAATCTGCTGAGCAATAAGTTTTATTGCATTTTTATTAAGACCATGTTTTTGGTCCCCGGCTAATGCTTCGCCCGATAGTTTAAGTAAAATGCGTTTATATTTATTATCAGCCATGTTAACCCCCGCATGAAAATTTCTACTATCTATTTTACACTATTTTTTCCTGTTTGTAAAGGGGGGGAAGAAAAAAAAGATAATGTTTTTCTGCGAAACCCGCGAATGTCGCGTTTGAATGTTGATATGAATGTCGGATGAATGTCTGTGAATGTCCGTTTGAATGTCCGTCTGCGATGTTGTATGAATGTCAATATGAATGTCCGTTTGCATGAACTTGTCAGGGGTAAGGGGGAAGGGGGCGGCTATAGCGGCGGTATTACCCCGCCGCCCCCTTCCCCCTCACCCCCGACACCCCCCTCCCCCATCCCCCTGCGCAACTACTTGCCTGTCTATATGGCGATTTTGATATTTTCGTTGACTCCCCATGCGGCGGCGAATACGCTTCCGTAGGGGGCGATGTCCACATCGCCCCGCCTCCCTCCTGTGGGAGCTAATACCTCTTCTGTAGTACCTTGTCCCAACTAAAACTTTACACTTTCTCATCCCGTGTTTGAAACTGTGACAGTTGTTTAAAAGCGATTCAGCTCAATTATGCAATAGTTAATGTGTAAAGTTTTAATT